>CAWUJR010000021.1:0-20510 GCA_963922375.1 uncultured Robbsia sp. | reverse complement strand
GCGCGCCGGCGCTGTCGCCCTTCTTCCGCGCTGCCGCCACGAGCTCGTCGACGATCCAACGCCGTGCGACCTGCGCCCGTTTTCGGTCTCTTCCGAAGTCGAGATACTGCTCTGCCAATGTCGCGGGATCCAGACCCTCGAAGTAACCCCTCAAGAAGGCAATGTGATGCAGACCGATGCGTCGACGCGGACGGTGGGGATCGTTGTCGGTAGGCAGCGCGGAACGCGCGTCTCCAGCCACCGATGGCATTTGATGCACATGCGGCAATCCAGAGCGTGCTATCGGCGGCGCGCTCGCATCGATCGCATCGGGTTGGCGACGGTTGTCTCCGTCCTGCGGGTTTGGACTTGCTGTCATCTTCGGGGATTTTTGCCGACGCTATCGCGACGTTGGACTATTCCTTCAACTTTTGTTATCAGCCTAGCATGTTTTTTGATTCATTTCGACTCGTATGATTATCGTCCATGCGAACGCCTGCAAATTCAAACGCTTAGCGCCCAGTTTTGACGTTGCTTGTAGGTCACGTTTTGGGCTACTTCTGCGATAAGTGGGTCATTTCTCGGTCTGACCGAGTGCTGGCAGATTGCGAAGCCGCGTCGCGCGGCGCTTCGCTCTGCGGCGTCAGGGGAGACGGGTTGTTCTTTCGTATTTCGGGCTTGCGTTGACGATCGTTCGACTTCTGGCGCAATTCGCGCCACCCATTTACTCAACTTGACAGATGTCGCCAGCCCTGGAAAACGGGGCGCGAGGTAAGCGGATGGTTGCCCTCAACCGGACGTGACGACTGAGCAGCGGCATCGCGATCTTCGGTTTCTGTAGGCATAGAATGAGCGTTCCCGCAGCGGGCACCGGCGGAGATACAAGCGTGGCGGTAGAGGGCGGCTGAGAGGAAATGAGACTCTATTATTTTATACTTTTATTGTAAAATTAATTTTTACAATATTTTTCTGAGGAACGCGTGACCTTACGGTAGATGACCAGATCACCCTCCACGCGTCTACGACTTTCTACGTAGAAAGTGCGCTATGCACCGACTCGGCGGTTTTCGCTTGACTGTCGCCAGCGAGCGAAATGTAATGTTTGATCATCGAACTCAACGAGTCGCGAAACTGCCTTTGCGTCCGAGCGACTGCGAATGCATTGGAAACCAGATTCGCATCGGGGATAGATTGCATTGCCGGGGATTACGGCTTCCGGAACCGCGCGCTACAGCGAAGCTCAAATGAACGGCGGCGCACCGCCGTCCTTCCGGGCGGGGAGTGCACCATAACCGCAACACCCCAACCGGAAACAGCGGTGCTGCGCATCATTCGGCGGAAACGCTCTTCGCAGATGCGAGCTTCTTAGCTACGGCATAGTGCATCTTGATCGTCGGCAAAGCCTTCTCCGCCGCCTTCTTCAAATCAGCGTTTTGCCCGTTTTGTATTTCCGCTTCGAACGCCGCAATGGCATCCTTATGCCCTTGTAATGCAATTTTCTGTATGTACAGCGTGTCGAAATCTTTTCCCTTGACTGCCTTTAGTTGGGAAATCAGCGCGGTATCGGAGTTATCGACTGGCGCAGCATCACCATGTGGCGTTGCCATTTTCATGGCCGCAGTCAATTTCATGTGATCGACGAGCATGCGGCGCGCGAAGCTTTTCACTGCGCTGTCGAACGAGTTGTCCATCGCCAGCTTGCTCGCGTCGATTTCCGTCGAGTTGCTCATGGTTGCCGCTTGCACGAATGCTTTATCGGGCGCGGGAAGGTCGTTTGCTGCAGTGGTGGAGGCCGCCTCGGTTACTTGAGCGACTGCCATTACCGGCACCGTAAGCAGCGAAAGAACGGAAACGGCCGCGGCGATTTGCACCTTCATGTTGTATCTCCTATTTAAGTCGTTTTAACGCCAAGGCTCAGTCTCGCGCCTCAGCGTGCGAATAGTGGCGCGTCATCACGATGTCGATCTATCGAGGACAGGCACCGAGTGCCCCGGTAGCGAGGCTTGATCAAGAGATGAACACCACACCAACGTCCGGGACGACGCAAACGGCGTTCCCAGTCACCGGCAAGGGAGACGATGACCAAGCGCACGGTCAGGACGGCATTCATCGACAACGTGGCGACAGAGAGGCAGCTTGCACTCCACACGACGTGCGAGCGCTCAGTCGCAAAGCGGCGAAAGCACGCAGCAGCGCTCGTTGCGCACCGATCTGCTGCCAGCAACCGTCGCACCGACTTTCTACGTAGAAAGTCATCTTGCGTTTTGCTTTAGTCATATCGCCGATTTACAGGAAACAGTCGAAGCGCTATTTTGTTCGTTCTAAACGGGTTCAATAGAAGCCACAACTCACTTTCTTTAAAATTTAATAAATACACTTTATATACATTTAGCAGCTACAATACGCGTTGAATGCGTGGGCACTTTCTACGTAGAAAGTGCCTGCAACGGACATCTCGAACTGATGAGGGCATCGGGCCATGGCAGCAAAGATCATCACCGTGTTTAACCAGAAGGGCGGCGCCGGAAAGACTATGGTGAGCTGCAGCATCGCCGAAACGCTGGCGCTGCGCGGCAACAAATCACTGTTAGTCGATCTAGACCCCCAGGGCACGGCAACCATATGGGCCTCGATGGCCAGCGAGGAACGGCCCGTACGGACGACAGCGGTGAACCTTGCAATGATGGCGTCGTCGGCACATCGCGAGATTCGAAAGTTTGTCGCGGACTACGATTACATCGTGATCGATTGCCCGCCGGCCATTCAATCGGTCGCGCCGTCCGTCGCATTGCTGGTATCGGACTTGGCGCTGATCCCTGTCGGCGGGTCGGGAGGGAATTTGTGGGCGATCGAAGAGGCGAAGAAGCTCGCCGCTACTGCGGTGGCAAATAACGAGTCGCTGAAGGTGCGTACGCTGCCTAATATGTACCAGAACATCTCGATCGTTAAACAGGTCTTTCAACACCTCGCGAAAGACGAGAGCGTGCCCATGCTGAAATCGCGGCTCGGCCTGCGTGCAGCATTCAAAGAAGCCGAAACAACCGGGCAGTCGGTCCATTCCATCTCGGGCGGGAAAGCGGCATCCAAGGAAGTCAATGCATTGGTCGATGAAATTCTGGAACTTCTCTAAGGAAACCACAGAATGTCTGGAAAAAAAGATTTTGCTGGCTCTTTGAGCCGAGGCATCCATCGCGACGGCGAGATGCGTGCATCGTTGGACGACCGATTTTCGAAGGCGGAACAGCTGATCGGGGACCGCCCCAACGGTTTGTTGGGTGCCCCGGTAAGCCCAACGCCGGTCGATGTTGTTCCTAACACCGCAGCCGCCGCGAGCGCGGCTTCGACGACGATCGATAAAGACGTAGCGCATCTGCTGGATAAGGGCGTGAAACAACGCTTTGCCACGCTGTCGATCGACCTGCTGCAAAGCAATCCGCTGAACAGTCGCAGCTTTTACAGTCCTGATGCGATCGAAGCGCGTGCAGTGTCGATCCAGAAAGAAGGGCAGCTAGTGCCCGTTCTCGTCACACCGGACGCGCGACACCCGGGTAAGTACCTGTTGATCGATGGACACTATCGCCGCCTAGCGATGCAGTCGATCGGCCGCAAGCAGATGGACTGCTGCATTCTGGAAGGACTCGAGTCCGTCGATTTTTACCGCCTGTCGAAGGCGCTGAATCACGAACGCGAAGGCGAAACGGTGCTCGACGTGGCTTTAGGTTTGCAAAAGCTGAAAGATAATGGGATCGCGAATAGTGACGAAGATCTGGTGTCCATAGCAGGTGAAAATGCGACGAAGATCAGCAAATTGCTGTCTCTGCTGGACTTGCCCGCAGGCGTTCGCGAGACCATTCAGGAGCACCCACAACACTTCGGCATCAATAGCGCTTACGAATTGACCCTTTATTTGAAGGCCAGCGACGCGCGCTCGACCGAACAGCTAGCAAAACGGATTGTTGAGGAGAGCCTGACATTCCGCAAAGTCGAGGCGATTCGAAAAAATGCCGAACTCGGAAAGCGACCGAAAAAACAGCTGTCGCGCCAGTACAAGATCGTCGCTAGCGACGGTCGCGAACTAGGTTCGCTCAAAGAATGGGATTCGGGACGCGTGGTGTTGGACATCAAGTTCGACGATCAGAAAAACCGCGATGGACTGATCAGTGAGATCAAAGCGAAATTCGGTCTGGATAGCGCGTCGTTGATCGCCTGAGCGGCGTGCACGCCGTCAATAGCGGCGTTGAAAGACGGGGCGGGGTGTCGGAAGCGATGTTATCGAAACGGTCAGGTCAAGACCGGGCCGAGTGAATAGAGAGAAGAGAAGGGCGACCGGCTTACGTCCAGCGCGTCCCCTTCTATGGCCTACTCGGCTGCCGGTTCGGCCGACCCACCGTTCAACAAGAATTGCAACAGGTCGCTGTCGCTCGGTTCGCCCCAGGTTGCGTGACCTAGCCAAGTGAAAAAGCTTTTTTCTGCGATCGTGGATGATTTCCGGGATTTCGAAATTTTCAGTTGTTTCAGAGAAACGTTTGCGTTGTAGTCTTCGATCAACGCAGTCTGATCTTCCACCGCCAATTCGTTGAAGTATGATTTCGCCAACGGTATCCGATGGGCGATATAGCGTTCCTTCAGATCCTTCGGAGAGAGCGAAGGCGATACCGGCGTACCATTGGCGTTCACCACAGTGGCTTTTGGCGCCGTGGCGGTTTGTGGCGCGCCCCATCCTTCGGCCAGCGTACGGCGGAAATAAGCGCCCACATTGTCGACCGGCGGCGCATTGCGCTTCGACATCCGCTCTTTGATATACGCGACGGCCTGCTGCACGCGTTCCTGACCATATTCGGTGATCAATCGACGCGCTTCCGAGGGCAATACGCCCAGCTTGGTCACCGACTGCAGGGTCACGGGGTCGAATTCTTCTTCTACTTTCGCTTCCGGCTTACGGGTGATCGTAAATTGCACTTCGGCCACCGATCGCCCATTCTTGTATTCCAGTAGCTCGACAGTGTGGTCAGTAACCTCGTTGACCTCGCGCATCGCTGGAATGAGGATCCGACTTTTGAAAATTTTGTATTCGCGGTAAGAGCTTTTATTCGAGTCTTGCCCCAGAAAAAGCTCTCTGAATGTCTTCACGGGAATGCGGCCGGTCCGTCCTACGCCTTCGTACCGAACGACGTTTTCCCATAGTGTCAGCGAGTGGCCACGTTTGAACTGCCGCGTGATACGCATATCGATCAGCGCATACATCACCGGGTTCAGCAGTAACTCCCTGATCTGATCCGAAAAGTTATAGCGTAGCCGCGATCCGTCGATTTCAGCGCCGGATAGTAGACCGGACGCTTTCCAGATGCTGCGGCTGTCCGGCATCAGATGGTCCCAGTTGACCACTGTCCCCACAAGCGAGTTGATCGTCGCTTTGACGTAATTCCGATTGTTGCTGTTCAGGCCCACGTCATCAATAAGATTTCGGAGCGAATATTCGAAGGTCAGACGCTGGTCTTCGGTGTTCTGGGCAATGGCGTTCTTGATCAATGCATTGAACATCTTCGCTTGCTGCAGCGTGATCGCACCCGATTTCGGGGCGATGTGAACCGCCTGCACGGCCTTTTTGAAAGGCTCCGGCGGCTCCGCTGCCTGGAAGAGCGCTATCTGGGTGTCCTTCGCTGCACGAGAACTGCTCGCCATACCGTTCAACCTTGTTATGCGGTAGCCAACGCCGCCACGAAGGACGGCAAAGGTGACATTATCGCCGAAAACGTGTCACCCATCACCTTTTGGCGTCGGCACCGCTGCGGCGAGTCTTTACCATCGATTTTCACCTTACGTCCCTCTGCCGTCGGGCCGTATCGAATAACCACTTGTTTCTACAGAGAAAAATTATTTCGCGGCGATGCGCAACGCCGGCGGGTGCAGCGTGCCGAGTCGTCAAAATGAACCATAGACATGCACCTGAATGACGCATTGGGTGCGCTCGTTATGCCCGTCCGCGTGCATAACGGCAGCAAAACCTGCTTTTGCGAAAAACAATCGAACCTATTTCTGTCGCACTGCCATTTCCTGACCCGAACCATATCACCAGCGACGCAAAATTCAAATATGCATGTACTCGATCGTCATGAGTATCGGAGGAGAGATGACCATAGACGTTCACCCATGCAGCGCCGACGGACCATAGACATGTACCTTTGCAGCGGCCCCGTGCGCTAGGCGGTCTCTTCGCTATCGATTAAGTCTACTGATAGCGAAGGATGATCCTGGACAAGTGCTGTATTTCAACCATACACGTTCACCTTTCCTCAGAAAGCGTGTTCCGGTGCGCACGGAACTTCCTCGATGCATTGTTTCCTTCGACGCGCGAGCCCGTCACCCGGTAAATCGTGAGAAAAACCATAGCTGTTCACCTCACGCTCGAACCATAGACGTTCACCTTTAAGGCATTGATCGTTGCCTGGCTGGGCACACCCTTCGAAATGCGAGAAGAAACCTGGAACAGGCGTCTATAGAATCAACCATAAACGTTCACCTTTGACCGATACCATAAACGTTCACCTTCGTGGCTACGCGATGCTTTCATACGTCACGCTAAGTGACGGCTATATCTTATTGATAAATAAAGGTTTTATAAATTATGTGATCAACCATAGACGTTACCTTTCACGTTCAACCATAAATGTCCACCTATTTTGTTCTGATCGATCCTTCACGGCTGTCTCATGTATTGTCTGCAAAGTTGTAGTAAGCCATTGTTTTTGCGGAAATTTTCAAGAGCACTAACAGTGGAGTGAAGGGTTGTGGTATTTCCGAAGGCACGCGTCGGGTTGTGTTTACTAATGACGCTTTACTAGTTTAGTAAACCTTTAGCTTCCGGCGAGCCTTATTCCATAAGGGTTTGCAGCCAAATAGGTGAACGTCCTTGGTTTGAATGGTTACCTTGGCTGGTCCAAAGGTGCTGTGGATATGGTACGAGGGTGAACATCTGTGGTACTGAGGGGGCTGTGGATATGGTTATTCGGTGCATTTCCATGGTACGAGGCCCTTCTCACCGAACAGAAATGGCCGTTTTATGGGGCTCGGGCGGGCATGACGCCCGCTGGAGCGGCCGAACGAGGCAGGTCGTCGTCTTTCTGCGAGTGAAAAACCCATAGACGTTCACCTTTCCGAATATTCATGGAGCCCTCCCCTCCTCGCATCGGATATTCACCGCACCCGGATGCTGCCAATCGACGCACTTCCAACTTGTTTTCGCTGCAGCGGGTAGAATCTGAGCCATTTCCGCTGGCAGGTGCCGGTGGAGCGTTTTTTGACTCTTATAGGTAACAGGACACAGCCATGGCGAAACCCACGCGAGAAGAGGCGGAGGACGCAGTACGCGTTCTTATTCGCTGGGCGGGTGACGATCCCCAACGAGAAGGTTTGCTGGACACACCTGCACGCGTAGCACGATCCTATGACGAATTTTTCGCCGGATATCAGATTGATCCGGCTGAACTATTGACCCGGACATTCTCCGAGGTTGATGGGTACGATGAGATGGTCGTACTGAAAGACATTCGCTTCGAGAGCTACTGCGAACATCATATGGTGCCGATCATCGGCAAGGCGCATGTGGCCTATCTGCCGGATAAGCGCGTTGTTGGCCTGTCGAAGCTTGCGCGACTGGTCGATGCGTACGCAAAGCGTTTGCAGATCCAGGAAAAGATGACGGTACAAATCGCCGATACGTTGAACGATACACTGCAGCCCAAGGGCGTTGCCGTCATTCTGGAAGCCGCGCATCAGTGCATGTCGACGCGTGGCGTTCACAAGGCGGGCGCATCGATGGTCACCAGTCGGATGCTGGGCGCATTCCGTGAAGATGCCTCGACGCGTCGAGAATTCCTTGCGATCATCGGTCAAGGGTCATCCATTCACGTCCCGCCGGGCTAATTCCGTCCCGCTATCTGCTGCCGGAATGTCCCTGCCGGCAGCGGCTTTCCCGTCGCCCCCCGGTTGCTTTCCCTAACAGGACCATAAATTGCTGTTGTGGTCTGATTTAGGGAGGCGCCAACCATGGGTTTATCTCCGCGCAAGCGCGGTCAGGCTGCGGTGCGCGCGCGCCATTCCCGGTACACCCGGACGATCTTTTCACGTTTGGAACCGTTCTTCGCTGTCGAAGCGGTATCCGGCGGCCCGTTGTTGATCGCGACCATTCTTGCGCTGGTGTGGGTCAATAGCCCACTGAGCGCCAGCTACCATGCCGTCTGGAGCACCAAGCTCAGTGTCACGCTAGGTGCAATGTCGCTCAACAAATCGCTGGCCGAGTGGGCCAGCGACGCATTGCTGCCGGTCTTTTTCTTCGGCGTGGGTATCGAGGTCAAACGCGAACTGGTTAAAGGACTGTTGTCGGACCGGCGTACCGCCATGCTGCCGTTAGCCTGTGCTATCGGCGGGATGGCAGTACCGGCGGCGCTGTACGCCGCATTCAATTTCGGCAGTGCCTTCGCCAAAGGATGGGGTGTCACCGTCACGACCGATACCGCGTTTGCGATGGCATTGTTGGGTATGTTCGCGGCAAGGCTGCCGCGCTCTATACGCGTGTTGCTTCTAGCATTCGCCGCCGTCGACGACATTGGCGGCCTGTTGGTCATCGCTTTCGTCTATACCCAACATGTGAATTGGCTGTTACTCGGTATCGCAGTGGCGCTCTATGTGTTGATTATTGCGTTGCGGCGATTCGAAATCATTGCCAGCGTGCCCTATGTGTTGCTCGGTATCGCCATCCTAATACTTGTCGGCCAATCTGGCGTACACGCAACGATCGCCGGCGTCGCATTGGGTGCGCTGGTTCCGGTGCAGCCGCGTATGCCCGAAAGCCGGTTCGCAGAAGTGGTTCAGAAACAGGTCGATCGGTTCCAAAGCGCGCATCGGCGGTTGAGCGAAGAAGATGAAAGTCTCGATCGCGCCGACGATGCTGCCGAACACTCCGACCATCCCAACCATGCACCGTTGGATGAGTCGGAGCGGCTGAGTCGATTGGAAAAGCGCGAGCGCGCGCAGCAAGAGGCACAGAACCAGCAGGAAGCGCAGTTGGGCAAATTGTCGGAAACAGCACATGCCACCTACGAGACGGCACAGCGGGTCACGCATGGCATCAATCCCTGGATCAGTTATGTCGTACTACCGCTTTTCGCGTTGTCCAACGCCGGCGTGACCTTGTCGCCGGATGCATTGCGGCATGCGCTGTCGAATACGGTCGCGCTCGGCATCGTGGTCGGACTCGTCATTGGCAAACCCATCGGCATCATGTTGTTTGCTTACCTGGCATCGGTGAGCGGCATCGCAATTCGCCCTGCCGGCGTCACTTGGCGCATGTTGACCGCGGTCGCCATTTCGGCCGGGATCGGTTTTACGATTTCGTTATTCATCGCCGATCTGGCCTTCGCGGCCAATGCGGCATCGGAGGACGCAAAACTGGGGGTGCTGATGGCGTCTGCACTGTCAGGCATGGCCGGCTTCCTGGCGTTTCGCTGGGCCGCTGATGGCCGCATCGTCCCGCCACTGTCGTCTGGAGAGTCCGACGGTGTGGGCAAGAAGGCCCTTAAAAAGGCTCCTAAGAAGGCGCTGGGGGATCGGGAAGGGGATGAGGTGGCCGACTACCGCCACCCGTCTTCTGAAGCCTGACACCGCGATGTGCGAGAGGATATTTCCATGATAGAACCACAGACGTTCACCATTGGCCTGATTTCCGATACGCACGGTTTGCTGCGTGATGAGGCGCTGGCGCTGCTGGAGGGGGTTGACCAAATCATCCATGCCGGCGATATAGGCGAAAAAAGTATCCTCGAACGATTAGGGCGAATTGCCCCTGTGAGCGCTATCCGCGGCAATAACGATGACGAGAAATGGGCTGAGGCGATCGCGGAAACGGCTACCCTGTCGGCCGGTGGCATCTTGATTTATCTTGTCCACAGCATTGCTGATCTCGCGATCGATCCCGCTGGCCTGGGTATTCGAGCGGTCATCTCCGGCCACTCGCACAAGCCGTCTATCGAGACGCGCGATGGCGTGATGTATGTCAACCCGGGAAGTGCCGGTCCGCGCCGCTTCCGACTGCCGATCTCCGTTGCCCGCTTGCGCGTCACCGGGGATGCGCTGCAGGCCGATATCCTTGAAATCGTCATTCCGCCCCCCGACGTGCCGCTACGCCGCCGCCCGCGCGGAAGCAAGGCCGCTGAGATCCAGTAAATAGGGGTATTTCCCGGCTCGCATTGATTTCAGGGTGAACGTCTATGGTTCATTTAGAGGCGAATAGCATGTTATAAAACCATAGACGTTCACCTTTGTTGCGTGTATCTCTCGCGCGATGTCGATGAGGTGGGCTGCCCTTGAAGCGATACCCGTTGACGTCCGCCGGCATGCCCCATGCGCCTTCCCTTAGGTCCTCGCCGCACCCCACCGCTTCACCCGCCCGTTCCACCTCGAGTCGCAGAGAGCCCCATCGTCGACTTTGGTGTCGAAGGAGGCCGGTTCGCCTTGGCGGTAGCAGTGTCACGTCGAAAGGTAAAGTAACGAAATCGTAAATCCATATGACAATTTTGTGTCCGACAGCGTCGTTTTTGCAGGAAACCCCGCCACCCAAGACGCGCAGTATCATTTTTTGAAAGAATGACTGGAACTTAGCTGTCTGATGTGTTGAATAAGAGACACTTTAGCTTTCAATGTAATTTCGGAGTTTTCCTAATCTTGTAGTCGCGTTAAATTCTTCCCCGAACGACAAACCATGTGCTTCTGGGGACCACTTAAATGAATAACAAGCTCCTGCTTTCCAGCGTCACGTTGGCGCTCTTGAGCATCGGTAGTGTTGCGCATGCGCAAAGCAGCGTGACGTTGTATGGTGTCATCGACACATCGATCACTTATGTCAGCAAATCCAGCGGTAGCAAGCTGTGGGCGCTGGGCAATAGTAGCGGCGGTAACCTGTCGGGATCCCGTTGGGGCTTGAAGGGTGCAGAAGATCTGGGCGGCGGTCTGAAAGCGGTGTTCCAGTTGGAAAACGGTTTCGGCCCGACAACCGGTACGCTGGGTCAGGGCTCGCGTGAATTCGGTCGCCAGGCGTTTGTCGGTCTGGCAAGCGATACGGCCGGTACGGTCACGTTGGGTCGCCAATACGATCCGTTGATCGACTTGGTCCAGGGCATCACGGAAGACAACTACTTCGGTAGCGTGTTCGCGACTCCCGGTGATGTCGACAACTACGACAACAGCTTCCGCGTGAACAATGCGATCAAGTACACGTCGCCGGTGTATTCGGGACTGCAATTCGAGTTGTTCTACTCGTTCGGCAATCAGACGGGCAGCGTAAGTTCGCAGTCGTCTTATTCGGGTGCCGTGGCGTACAACAACGGTCCGTTCTCGTTGGCAGCCGGTTACTACAAAGCGAACAACACCAGCGCCGGAACGCGCACATCCGCTTGGACGAGTTCGTCGGATGGCACGTTCGACGGCCCGATCAATTCGGGTTATCAATCGGCGCACACGCTGAATATCGCCCGTGTAGGCGGTCAGTATGCGTTCGGTCCGTTCACGGCCGGTCTGGCTTACAGCAACGCGCAATATAAGCCGGACGGTGCGTCGTTGTACGGTTCCAGCGAGAAGTACAACACTGGGCAAGGCTGGTTGAACTATCAAGCCACCGCAGCGCTGTTGACAGGTGTTGGCTACAACTACACCAAGAGCAGTGGCGACACGTCGGCGACGTATCACCAAGTCTCATTGGGTGCGGATTACAGCCTTTCCAAGCGTACTGATGTGTATGTGACGGCAGCCTACCAGCACGCCAGCGGCCAGACGCGCGTGACGAATTCGAACGGTACGGTCAGCGTGGTTGATGCAGAAGCATCGGTTGGCTCGTATGGCTATGCCGGTACGTCGTCGCAAACGCTGGTGAACCTCGGCTTGCGTCACAAGTTCTGATCGATACCGATCCGACGCGGATGCCACGGCGCCAAACTGCAACAAACGGCGCCGGATGCTAGAGGCGCTTGATGTGTCCGAACCGCCCGGCCCCTTTCGGTCCGGGCGGTTTTTTATTGTTTGCCGCGTTTTTTTGCAGTGTCTGCATCTACGGGCGCCATGCCCACACGCTTTCGCATCGTCTGCGTAATCGTCTGGCGGGTCTTGCGGTAATCGGCCCATGGGTCATCTGTTCGCTGATCCAGATAGCGATGCACAGTGCGAATATCCCATTGATTGGCCCCTTTGATTTCAGCAACCTCGTCGCGGTGGATTGGTACCGACACCGGCAGCCCTTCGCGCGCCCGCGCCGAGAACGCCGCAATCGTGGTCGCGCCCTGGCCATTGCGCAAATAATCGACGAAGATCTTGCCGACGCGGTTTTTTGGGCCCGATACGGCCGAAAAACGCGACGGTATCTGCTTGGCCAGATGCTGGACGATCGCTTGACTAAATGCTTTGACGTCGTCCCAACCCGCCTTCGGCGATAATGGCACGACGATATGTATGCCCTTCCCGCCGCTGGTCTTCACAAACGCGGTCAGTCCCAGCTCGTCCAGCACGGTCAACGTCAGTTGCGTGGCTTCGACCATGCTTTTCCACGGCAACGACGGATCCGGGTCGAGATCCAGCACGAAGCGGTCCGGTTGCTGGATGTGCGCTGCGTTCGCATTCCATGTGTGCAGCTCGATCGTGCTCATTTGCACCGCTCCCATCAGCGCTTCTGCGGTATCCAGAATCGAGACGGGTTGGCCGGCAAACGATTTCTCCAGATTCCTTATTCCGGCAATCGAGAGACGTTCCGCATGTTTCTGGAAAAACAGCTCGCCGCCAATGCCGTCCGGGGCTCGCACCAGCGCGACCGGCCGTTCATGTAACTGCGGCAACAGCCGGTCGGCGATGCGCGCATAGTAGTCGGCCAGATGCTGCTTGGTAGCGCCACTCGAAGGATCGATGATCCGATCTGGATGCGTAAGCCGATAAGAAGCTTGCGGTCGCGATGAACGCCGTGAAGCGGGCGACGACGGTGTTGCCGCGGGTGAGGCGCCGCCGTTCGACGATGACGGGGCGGCGCCGTTCGCTGAAGCCTTCGATGCGCGAGGTGCGGTGCGAGGCGAACTTCGTGTTGAACGGTGACGCGCCGCGGGTACCGAAGGCGTTTCCTGGGTGATGTGGTCAGCAGGTTTGTCGTCTCGAAGTCCATGAAATACCGCGTGCCGAATGCTGCCATCGCGTGTCATCTCGGCATAGGCGACCTCGGCCAACAGGGTCGGCGTGAGCCAGTGAACGCCGCGACTCTCGGCACCGGTCGGCGGATGGCTGACTGCAGCCCGCTCGGTCTCAAGCGGAGCAAGCCGCTGATGCACGGTGCGCAGTGTCGTTTCACTGAAGCCGGTGCCAACTTTTCCGGCATACCGCAGCGGGCCGCCGTCCGGATCGTGCAATCCGAGCAACAGTGCACCGAACGCTTGCCGACTGCCCTTCGGCTCGGTATAGCCGATCACCACGAATTCTTGACGGTGCTGGCACTTCAACTTGATCCAGTCGTCGCTGCGGCGCGAGCGATAGGGACTATCTGCCCGCTTGCCGATGATGCCTTCGAGTTTCATGCTGCAGATGCTATCGAGCATCGCTTCGCCGGATGCATCGAAATCCTCCGAATAACGCACCGCTTCGGGATCGCGTCGTGCGGCGGCCGCCTGGTCTGGGGCACCGTTCAAGAGCTGTTGGAGCGCCTCGCGGCGTTGCGTCAGTGGCACATCGCGTAAGTCGGTTCCTTCTGCATAAGGCAAGTCGAAAAGGTAGTAGACGATGGCCTGACTCTTGCCCTCATCGAATGCATTCTGCAAGGCCTGAAAATCTGGTATCCCGTCCGCATCGGCTACCACCACCTCGCCGTCGAGCCAGGCGTTCTTAAGCGACAACTGCTGCAGCGCGGCAACCTGACGAGGCAGTTTGGCTGTCCAATCATGGCCATTGCGCGTGAACAGCTTCACATCGCCATTGTCGATGCGGGTCAAGATTCGGTAGCCGTCGAATTTGATTTCATAACGCCAGTCGCCATCGGGCGCGGTATCGACAAGGGTCGCCAGTTCTGGCGCAAGCGTTGCGGGAAGGGGGGCCGGCTTTGCCCCCGAACAGGCCGCCACATGGCTCGCCCAGTTCGACGGCGTGCCTTCAGCATCGGCTTTTTCCGTGTCCGTATCGCGAGCCGTCACCTTGCGTCTGGATGTTGGCTTAGCAGCGTGAGCGGCGGCAGTTGCCTTTGTACCTGTCGCATTTGCACCCGTCGCCGTGGCGTCGGCTTTCGTTTTGTGCTCGGGTTCTGTCTCATTTTTGACGGTCGCCTTGGCTTTCGTCCGCCCTTTTGCTTGCTGAGCAGGAAGTGTTCGATCGCTGAGGACGCTATCGGGCGCAGCGCTCAGCACGTCGTATTCGCTTTCCGGTTTCGCCGCTGCGTCGTTCGACTTGATCAAGAACCACTGCTCCTGACGACCCTGCATGCGTGTTCGAACCAAATGCCATTGACCGTTCAATTTTTCGCCGTCCAGCGCAAACGTCAGGCGGCCCTTCGCATAGGCCTGAACAGGGTCGCCCTCGGGCATCCAAATACCGCGGTCCCAGACGATGACGTCGCCTGCACCGTAATGTCCGTCGGGAATATGGCCTTCGAATGTCGCGTACTCGAGCGGGTGATCTTCCACATGCACCGCGAGCCGTTTGACCTTCGGGTCGAGGCAAGGACCTTTCGGCACCGCCCAACTTTTTAGCGTACCGTCGAGTTCGAGCCGGAAGTCGTAATGCAGGTGCGATGCGTCATGCTTTTGAATGCAAAACGCCAATGCATGCGCATCGCCCGCTTTTCGGCGAGACGATTTGCCGGACCTGCTTCCGTCGGGCTCGGGCGTTTTGTCGAACTGCCGCTTGCGGGTGTAATTTTCCAGCGATTTGTTCACAGCACGTGTCCTTGGACCAATCGATCATGAGGCGCGGAACGCTGCGGCCAGGCTCTCCTCGATCGACGCACCCAGACGGGCCAGCGGCGGCGCGTCCTCCGGCGTCATCGGGAACACCTCTCGCAATGCCCGCAGGGTCGGCGTGTCGGCAAGCCGTTCGAGGATGCGATCGACCAGCGATTCCATATGCGCATCATCGGCCGATCCCGATGTCACGCACTCCAGCACCGCGCCGAAATGGATCAACACGTCTTTCGTCGTGATACCGGGCCGCAATAGCAGCTCGGACAGCATGCTGGCCGTGTTCTGGTTACCGATCGTGCCGGGGAACGCGTTGATGAACAAGCGCGAGCGCCAGAGCGCCTCGTGCCTTGGCAGTCGCGACGCGCTTCTCACGAAGGCGTCATCGAACCGATCGCTGGTCCCGCGAAAGTGCGCACTGACGAATTGCCGAACCATCGACGACGGATCTGACGCCAAGCGCAGGTAGAACGCCACACGGTGTGATGCTTGTCCGGCGCGGGTCAATTCGCGCATCAGTGGGAGAAGGATGGCCGTTATCACGTGCGTGGGCCGGAGGTCCTCGCCGGCGCCCGTTTCCAGCAGCGCCAGCAGCGACAAGCGTTCCTCGTACAGCGGTTCCAGCAAGCGCAGGAGCATCTCGTGTGCGAGTGCCTCTTTTGTGCCGAAGTGATAGTTGATCGCAGCGAGATTAACGCCAGCGCGCTCGGTGATAAGCCGTAATGTCAGGCCCTCGGCACCGTCATGCGCATAAATGACTTCGGCCGCATCGAGAATTTTGTTCCGCGTGCCCATCGGATCGCGTGAAGACATGTCCATCCTCCCGGAAGCATGAATGGGAGGGATATCAGCAAGTTACATTCCCGTTGCCGGCCCGAACCTGCGCATTGGAAATGCGACACACCAACGTCAGGCATCTTACGCGGAGTCCGCCGCCGCCTGATCTCCGGTAATACGTTTAATATGTCCCGAAAGGCGATCGCCGCGCTGGATCGTTACATCAGCAGTCAGACCCTTCTCTTCAGGTGACCATGCAAACGGAACGAATCGATACGGAATACGACGACCTCATTCAACGACTGGTCGATGCGCGTACCACCGGGACATTGGTCGATGCGACTTACGTCCCGCCCCCGCTCGCCGATGTCGATGCGGTCTATGCGGCGCAACAGCAGATCGTCAAGCGCACGGGTGCCACCATCGGTGGCTGGAAAGTGGGAGCACCGAGCCTGGATAGCCCGCCAAACGGCGCGCCGTTACCCAGCACGGGCCTGCACCCGTCCGGTGCGACGTTGGCACGCAGCGATTTCCGCCCGGGTGGTCTAGAGCTCGAAATCGCCTTTCGCTTCGGGCGTGTGTTCGCGCCGCAGCCCACGCCTTATACCGATGCCGAAATCATCGGCGGCATTGCAGAAATGGCGGCCGCAATCGAGGTGGTGGCCAGCCGCTATGCAGCATGGCCGAATGTACCCAAATCCGCGACCCTGACCGACCTGGGCACCCATGGCGCATTGGTCGTGGGCGCGTTTTCGCCTTACCAGGACGACTATCCGTATCTGGGACCCTCGGTGCAACTGACATTGGACGGTCAGGATGTGCTGGCGTCGCTGCTGGATAAGCCTGCAGCCAACCCGGGCGGCGATCCGCGCCGCTTCTTGACCTGGTTCGTCAATCATAGCGCCGTCACGATGGGCATCCCGGTGACGCCGGATCTGATCGTCACCTCAGGCACCTATACCGGCTTATTCGTGCCGCCGCATGCAGGGCGCATCGACGGCGTCGTGGCGGGCTTGGCTCCGGTCAGCCTGACATTGCGCTAATTCGGCGATCACCGGTACTCAACCGCCGACCGCGCGCAGATCCAGGGTGTGCGAGCGTCCGAGCCACAGCGCGCGGTCGCGGTGATCGCGCAGTGCGTCGCCCGTGTTCGGGTGAACGAAAACGTCAAGCGCGCCGTGGTGCCATGTCAACCATTCGAGGACCGGTTGTAACTGTATCGGCGCGATGGCCAATTGATACGACCATTGCGGGTGGGGCCCGACCGGACGTTCATGGAAGCGTCCCATCTCCAGTCGTCCGTCCAATTCTCTTAGAATACGCTCGCGAAAGGACCAGGCGTGATCGCGTGAGGCGGCGTCGAAATAAATGTGTGCGTGCCAGTTCGCGATGGCCGGGGTGTAGAACGTTTCCATAGTCGAGATCGATTGAAAAGAGTAGGACGATATGAGCGGTGAAAAAGAAAATGCGCAGGCCAACCGGCGCGGGAGATCACAGTGAAGCGCAAAGCGAGACGCACAGCATGATGATCGAACGGCGCAATGCGATCGTAGCCGCGTTCATGCTCATCGCCGCGATATGTCATCCGGGCGTGACCGCTGCCGCCGATGAAGATGTGGAAACGGTCGTCATGGTGCGCCATGGCGAGAAACCCTTACTCGGCCTTGGACAACTGAATTGTCAAGGCTTCAACCGTGCACTGGCACTGCCGCGCGTGATCGATGCGAAGTTCGGTAAGCCGGATGTCATTATCGCACCCGATCCCGCGCAGCAGAAGAATGACGTCGGCATGAAGTATGACTATGTACGGCCGCTGGCGACCATCGAGCCGAGCGCGGTCTACTTCGGGCTGCCGGTCAGCGCGGCGATCGGGTTCGACGATACCGAGGCATTGCGGACCAAGTTGCTGTCGCCGGATTATCGTCGTAGCGTGGTGGTGGTGGCCTGGGAGCATCGCATCATCGAGACGGTGGCGCGTGATATCGTGACAGCGCACGGCGGCGATCCGTCCACGGTACCGCGCTGGAACAGCTCGGATTATGACAGCATGTATATCCTCCGCATTCGTCGCCATGCCGACAAGATCGACGTCTCGTTCAGCATCGACAGAGAAGGACTCGATCGTCAACCGTCGCATTGCCCCGTCACTTAGCCGCGCGGCAGACGACCCGAGCGTGAGGACGAAACGAAGGGGATGCCTGCCCAGCGTGCGGTTGACATGGCGCGTAGCGCTGCACGGATGACGACCGGCTAATACAATGGTCAGCATGGAGGAAGCCGGTGGAGGACGTCGGTGTAAGCCTTCCGTGTTCTGTCACCTGCCGGTCAACCTGCGTTCGCACCAATGAATTCCCGTCTGGTCAGCCTTTCCCGCATCCCCTTCTTCATGCCGCTGGCCGGCGCCACCTTGTTGCTGGGTGTGGCGATGTCGTTCACCGCGCCCTACCTGTCGCTGTACAGCATCGACCGCGCCGGAATGACGCCGCTGCAATTAGGCCTGTTCATGACCGTCATCGCGTCAAGTGGCGTCCTCGCGAGCACCTGGGCCGGCAAGTGGTCCGATCGACACGGTCACCATCGTGAGCTGTTGCTGGCTGCATTGTCGGCATCCGCAATCGGCTTCATCTGCCTTTGTCTCGTGCACAATTACGTCGCGCTGCTGGTGATTGGCGGCGCTTTTCTGGGGGCGGGCGGCTCGGCGATATCGTTGCTGTTTTCATTCGGCCGCTTCGCGCTACCGGTGCGCGACAACGAAGAGCGCACCTTCGCGACGGCCTCGTTGCGCACCGTGTTGTCGGGCGCGTGGGTGTTCGGGCCTTCCGTCGGCGCTCTGATCCTGGCGGCTTCCGGGTTTTACGGGCTGTTCCTGTTTGCCGCTGCGAGTTTTGCCGCGTGCGGCGTCATCGTGATCCGCACACGCAAGCCCACGAATGCCGCGTTCGAAGCGGAGGCAGCAAGCGAGACGACCACGGAGCATTTCTACGTCGATCCGGTTCCGGGCGCCACTGCCGAAGCGGAAGCGTTCGCGGAGGCGACCGAAGCCAATCGTGTCACCCGCGCCACCGGCATTCAGCCAACGACGACGAAGCCGCCTGCGCTATGGCGTGCCATCGCGGCGCTCACGCTGCTGGGTTTGGCCGCGAATGCAACGATGATCGTATTGCCGCTTTATATCGTGCGCGGCATGCATGGCACCCAAATCGACGTATCGATCATGCTGGGTCTGGGCGCGTTCCTGGAAATTCCGATGATGCTCGCGCTCGGTGCCCGCGGCGCAAAGGTGAACAAAGTGCGTTGGCTGGCGGCCAGCGCGGGGGTCCATCTGCTCTACTTCATCGGCGTGGCGGCAGTGTGGAATGTTACCGTTTTGATCCCCATGCAGGCGCTGAGCGCATTCGTGGTGGCGGTGACATCGTGCTTGGGCATGACCTATGTGCAGGACCTGATGCCCCGCTCCCCCGGTGCGGCCACCGCGTTGTTCTTCAATTCGGCACGCGTCGGGTCGATCCTGTCCGGTGTGCTGTCAGGTATGCTGGTTGGAGCGATCGGTTACCGGGGCACATTCCTGTGTTGCGGCGTATTGGCCGCCGGCGCACTCTGGTTGTTTGCCAATCCACAGTGGGAATTTCTGCAACGCTGGCGTCAACGCGACTGAGGCGTTTTTCGCGCTCAATCGCGGAAAGCGATTCTCAGTCCCAGGCCGATAAATGTCAGGCCGGCGAGCCGGTCGAGCCAGACGCCGACGCGAGGACGGCGTCGCAGCCAGTCGCCGATCATGCCCGACCCGAGCCCGAACGCCGACAATACGACGCATGCCTGCGCCATGAACAGCCCCCCGAACATCAACATCTGCAGGACCGGCGCTGTGGTGCTATGCGTATCGACGAACTGCGGCAGAAAAACGATAAAAAACAGCGACACTTTCGGGTTCATCATATTGCCCAGCACGCTTTGCCGATAGATCGATGGCAACGGCTGCGCGGGCCGCGTATGCGCAGCGGTGAGGTCATTGCCGCGCAGCGCCTTGATACCGATCCAGATCAAATAAACGGCCCCGGCCAGTTTGGCGGCTTCGAACGCTACCGGCGACGACCGCAGCAGCGCCGCAATGCCGAACGCTGCCAATAGCGTATGAAACACGACGCCGGATGAAAAGCCCAGTGCCGCCACCACCCCTGCGGCGCGACCCTGCGAGATGCCACGGGCGAGCACTTGCATATTATCGGGGCCGGGAGCGACGGTTATTGCAACCGACGCCGTTAGAAAGAAAAGGACATTCGGCAACAGACTTTGCATGTTCATTCACGTCAGGGAGTTCAGGTGCATGGCTATGGTAATCGATCCGGGCAGTAAAACGAGTGGCGATACAGGCAACATTTCAGAAAGCGAGCAGCAAAACGGCCTGCAACGCACGTCGGGACGGGGTTTGCAAAAGAAAGCGCTGAGGGTGTCATCGACCATCGCACGCCGGGTTTGCGCCGCGGCGCTGGCGGCGGTGCCGTTCGCGCCTGCATTATTCTGCGCGCCCCATTCGGCTTTGGCCGCCGAGCACGATCGTGCACCCGCGCCTCTATCGCCGGTAGTGCAGGAGATTCCATTGCGGGGTGCGACATACGACGGCCAGCGGCAACGGGTGTTGTTGCTGAAGACCGCGCCGATGCGCGGGCTGATCGTGATGTTTCCAGGGGGGGCCGGTACGGTCGGCATCGAGTCCGATGGTCACATCCGTCATGACGATAATTTTGTGATTCGTACCCGCGACCTGTGGCGTGCGAAGGGTTATGGCGT
>CAWUJR010000020.1:0-20547 GCA_963922375.1 uncultured Robbsia sp. | reverse complement strand
GGCGCGACGGCCGCAGCCATCACCGCGGCCGCCGCGTTCAATGGACATGGCGTCATGTCGTTGCCGCCGGTGACGTTGCTCGATGCCGATAAGCGCCTGGTGGCGACCACGCTCTATGGCGTCGTCCCCGAAAGCAGTCTGAAACCGATCTTCTTCGATGGCAAGGTCGTCGGCTGGCTGTCGGCAAACGGTTCGGATGCACTGTCCGACGCCGCCGACATCGCGTTTCAGGCGCAACAGATGCGTTCCACGTTACAGATCGCGTTGATTGCGGTGGTCGTCGCCGCGCTGGTCGCGCTCCTGTTGGCCCGCGTGGTGCTTGCGCCCGTCAAGCGTTTGATGAGTGCCACGCACCGGCTCGCGAACGGCGACTTCACCGTGCGCGTGCCGGCCGGACGACGCGACGAATTGGACCGGCTCGCGGGCGACTTCAATATGCTGGCCGACTCGCTGCAGAAGGCCGAACGCACGCGGCGGGATTTTCTTGCCGACATTTCGCATGAATTGCGTACCCCGCTCGCCGTGTTGCGTGGCGAACTGGAAGCCATCGAGGATGGCGTGCACTCGTTCAACAGGGACTCGTTGACATCGCTGCAAACGGAAGTGAGCATGTTGAATGCGATCATCGAGGACCTATACGAGCTGTCGCTCAGCGATGTCGGTGCGCTGAGCTATCGCAAAGCCCCCGCGGACGTGGGCCAGTTAGCCGCGACCTGCGTCGAGGCATTTCGCGAAGGCTTCAAAGCGAAGCGGATGGCGTTGCAGTTTCGGATCGCGCCTGCACGCGGCGACGGCAAACTGACACCGCTGATCTTCGAGGTCGATCCAGGCCGCTTTACCCAGTTACTGAAAAATCTGCTTCAGAATTCGCTTCGCTATACCGATCCAGGCGGCCGTGTCGAAGTCACGCTGTCGTCGCGTCCGGGTCACGGGTGGCGACTCGATGTGCAGGATTCCTCGCCCGGCGTGCCGGCTGCAGCACTACCGCATCTATTCGAGCGTCTGTACCGCGTCGACGAGTCGCGCAGTCGGCAAAGCGGCGGCGCAGGTCTGGGACTCGCGCTATGCGACGCGATCGTTGCCGCGCACGGGGGCACGATTACGGCGAAGCCGTCGATGCTCGGCGGCATCTGGGTCAGCGCGCACTTCCCTGCAGAAAGGTCTTCATAGTGAACGCGAGTACGAGTACCGGTAACAGCACCAGCACCGCTTCGGGCGTCGGACCCCGCATTCTGATCGTCGAGGACGAGCCCAAGCTCGCCACCGTTCTGACCGATTATCTGCGACGCGACGGCTTCGCGACGACATCGCTGGTCGACGGCCGCGACGTGATCCCGCATATTCGTGCCGACCCGCCGGCTTTGATGCTGCTCGATTTGATGCTGCCCGGTCGCAATGGGATGGATATCTGCCGCGAACTGCGGCAATTTTCGTCGCTGCCGGTCATCATCCTGACCGCGCGCGTGGACGAAATAGATCGCTTGCTCGGGCTCGAACTCGGTGCGGACGACTATGTCTGCAAACCGTTCAGCCCACGGGAGGTCGTCGCGCGTGTCAAAGCGATCCTGCGCCGGATTGCATCGGTGTCCGTACCCGCGGTGGCAGGCGAGGCGGCATCCGACCATGACACTGCGGCGATGCACGAAAGTCGGCATGGGACGACGCATGCGCTCCCCCGCAGCCTGACACCGCCCGTCATCCTTGCCACGACAGCCGGCGATCAGCCGCCCGCGATCGGGCTTTTCCTTGACGAAGCCCGGCATAGTGCCTGGTTGGATGGTGTGCCGCTACGATTGACACCGGTCGAGTTAAGGCTACTGTTGTTGCTCGGCAAGGCGCCCGGGCGCACGTTCGAACGCGAGTATCTGCTCTCGAATTTGTATCAGGATCATCGCGTCGTGACCGATCGGACCATCGACAGCCATGTCAAAAACCTGCGGCGAAAATTGTCGGTGGTTCGCCCCGGTGCCGACCCGATCGCATCGGTCTATGGGGTCGGCTACCGGCTGGACCTGTAGAAGCGTGGCCAATTGCCGCGATGCACGAAAACCCGGTCGGTGACCGCTACGGGTAAGCCCTAGTCGCCGTGGCAACGATCGATCAAATCGCGAACGCTGTAGCCAAGTACAATGCGACTTTTCCACCGTTTGTAGACGACATGCCCGCCGGGATTCCGAAACCGTACGCCTCGCCACCCACGCAGCCCGCGAGCGAAGCGCCAGACAGCGCGCCGCGCCGCAAACACGACGCGGAGCAGACGCGACAGAACATTCTTGACGTCGCCACGGAGGAATTTTCGACAGCCGGTCTCGCCGGCGCGCGCGTGGATGCGATTGCCGCGCGCACCCGCACAACGAAGCGGATGATCTATTACTACTTCGGCAGTAAGGAAGAGTTGTATCAGGCGGTGCTCGACAAGGTCTATGGCGGTATCCGCGATATCGAAATGGCGATGCAACTGGGGGATCAACCGCCGCAGCAAGCGATGGAATCGATCGTCGGATTGACGTTCGACTATCACGATGCGCATCCGAACTTCGTTCGTCTGGTGGCAATCGAAAACTTCCAGGGCGCACGCCATTTGCAGCGATCCACGACGATTCGCGGCAAAAGCGTCGGCGTCATCCATTTACTCGAGACGATTCTGGCACGCGGCGTCGCGGCCGGCATCTTCCGCGACGGCATCGATGCGATCGATCTGCATATGCTGATGAGCAGCTTTTCTTACCACCGAGTCGCGAACCGCTACACCTTCGGCACGCTATTCGGCCGTGACCCGCTCGACCCGGACCATCGAAGCTTCCATCGACAGATGATGGTGGAGACCGTGATGCGGTATGTGCGGGTGTGAGGTCAAGCCCGCTGCGATAAAAAAACACCCGACCGGCGCGTCGCCCCTCGGGTGTTCCATCGCGCTCTCCCTACCGGCGCCTTCAACCGCATTCAATCAACTGCCGTCAATTAACGACGCTCCCTCCTCCGAGCGTCGTCCATCGATCAGTGTGCGGGTTGCATCTGTGCATCCGCCTTCAGGCTCGAACGAATCTTCGCGACGTCCGCTGCGCTGACCGCCGGTGCGGCATTGCCCCAGTCGTTACGGATGTAAGTCGCCACCGCCGCCACTTCGTCATCCGACAGCTTCCATGCGAATTGCGGCATTTGGGCACTGGTCGGATTCGCCGCAGTCATCGCACCGCGGCCGCCCACCAGGATCGTCCGGATCACGTTGTTTGCACCCGGCGCCTGCACACCCGGACTGCTTGCCAACGACGGCACCATCGAGTCGACGCCCTGCCCGTTCGCCTTATGGCAAGCCTGGCAGTTGCCGAGATAGACATCTTTGCCGAGCGACATCGCCGCTTCCGTACCCGCCAACGGTGTCGGACGTTGCTTGTCCGAACCCGGCAGGCTCTTCAAGTAGGTGGCAATCGCCTTCGTGTCGGCATCGGTCATGTACTGCGTCGAGTCCGTCACCGCTTCGCCCATCGAACCCGCCGCGACGCTGATCCGGTTGCCACCGGTATGCAGATAAGCCTGCACATCTTCTACCGACCAACTGCCGATACCGGTGTAGCTGTTGCCGGTGATTTCCGGTGCGTGCCAGCCTTCCAGATCATAGCCTTGCAGATAATCCACATCGCCGCCCAGGAAGTTCTTGCCGCTATGGCAAGCGGTGCAGTGACCCAGACCATCGACCAGATACTTACCGCGGTTCCATTCGACCGATTGCTTCGGATCCGGCTGGAACGGCGTCGGATTGAAGAACAACAGGTTCCATCCAAACATCATCTGACGGATGTTGAACGGGAACGGTAACTGGTTCGCCGGCGGCGCTTCGTGCACGGCCGGAACCGTCTTCAGATAGGCCAAGACGTCGAGCAGATCCTTGTCCGTCACACGCGAGTACAGGTTATACGGCATGGCCGGATACAACAGCTTGCCGTGCGGCGCGACGCCATCCTTCACCGCATGCAGGAATTCCGCATCGCTCCAATTGCCGATACCATCGTCCTTGTCCGGCGTGATGTTGCTGGCAACGATCACACCGAATGGCGTGTTCAGACCGAGACCGCCGGCGAACGGCTTGCCGCCCTTCGCGGTGTGACAGGCGATACAGTCACCGGCCTTCGCCAGATATTCGCCACGCTTGACCGGATCGGTTTCGGCTGAACCGGCGCCATGGCCGTATTCGGCAATCTGGTTCAGCAACGCCGTGTCGCCGACACTGGTGTTGCGCTGCGAGCTGCGCCAAGCCAGCAACGCTGCCAGCACGATCAACGCCAGCACCACTAGCGCAATGATCAGACGAATCAATAGGGATTTTTTGCGAGCCGCCATTTAGACCCTCACCAATGCGCCAGGCGCTTTCAGATATTGCGTGACGATCGCTTGCGCAGCGTGCAGCGTGATCGCGCCCACGGTACCGGTCGGGTTGTAACCCCCATTGTTCGCGAACGCCGACGCGCCGCAGACGAACGTATTGGGCACATCCCAGCTTTGCAGGTACTTGTTGACTGCGCTGGTCTTCGGATCGTCGCCCATGCAGGCGCCACCGGTCGTATGCGACGACAAGTTGTCCATCGGCGAGAACGGCTTGGCGGTCGGCTCCGAGCGGACTACCGTCTCCGCGCCCATCGCGTGACCGATTTCGACCGACTTGTCGGCCATGAAATGCGCAGAACGCTTGTCGTTCTCGATCCAGTCGAACGTCACGCGCAGCAGCGGCTGGCCGTGGCGATCCTTGTAGACCGGGTCCAGATCCAGGAACACGTCGCGATGCGGGTAGCTGTTACCCATGCAATAGATCGAGTTGTAGTTCTGGTACGCCTTCTTGTACGCTTTCTTCCAGTCGCTCCCCCAGGTCGGGGTGCCCGGCGGCACGCCGCTCGACAAACCGATCGGACGACCATTGGTCGAGTGAATCAGCGCCACAGCGCCGCCGATGAAGTCGTAGTTCGAGTGATCGAAGTTGTCGCCATTGAAGTCGTCGATCGCCTGGGCCAATGCGCCCGCACCGGCAAACGGATTCAGTTGCTGATCTTTCAGGAAGATCGAGGCACCCGAAATGGTTTGGTAGGCGTAGTTACGGCCGACCACGCCTTCGCCGGTGTCACGGTTATACGGCTTGCCGATGCCAGACAGCAGCATCAGACGCACATTGTCGAACTGGTAGGCCGACAACACGACGATGTCCGCCGGTTGTTCCCATTCCTGACCGTCCGCATCGATGAACGTCACACCGGTCGCCATCTTCTTGTCGGCGCTCAGGTTCACGCGCAGCACTTCCGAATCCGGCAGCAGGCTGAAGTTTTTACGCGACATCAATGCCGGCATGATGCAAGCCTGCGGGCTGCTCTTCGACCAATTACCGCAACCGAAGAATTCGCAATAGCCGCAGTACGTGCACGGTGCCATCTTGACGCCGAGCGGGTTCGTGTAAGCGCCCGACGTGTTGCCGGCAGGCACTGCAAACGGGTGATAGCCGAGGCCCTTGGTGGCCTTGTCGAACAGAATGGCCGCTTGCGAGCGCTGCAACGGCGGCAGCGGATAATCGCGCTCGCGCGGGCCTTCGAAGATATTGCCGCCTTCGATTTTCTGACCCTTGATGTTCCCGGCCTTACCGGAGGTACCCGCCAGACGCTCGAACTTGTCGTAGTACGGCTCGAGCTCGGCGTAGGTGACACCCCAATCCTGGACCTGCATGCCGTCCAGGAATTTGTTTTTGCCATAACGCTCGACGGTGCTCGAATACGTCACGAAGTCTTTTTCGAGGAAACGCCAGGTCATGCCGTTCCAATGCGAGCCGGCACCGCCGACACCCCAGCCGAACTGGTAGGTGTTCAGGTCGCGCAGCGGCAATGCTTCCTGGTCGGGCTTATTGCGGAACGTCATCGTTTCGACGCTCAGCGGCTGCAACAATTCACGACGACGGGCGAAGCGCAGTTCGTCTGTGTCGATTGTGGTCGGGAAATCGGTACTGGTATCGCGCCACGATCCACGTTCGATCGCGACCACGTTGAGACCCGCGAGGGTCAATTCATTTGCCATCAGTGAACCGGCCCAACCTAGGCCAACGATCACGGCATCCGCTTTTGGTCGCTTTTGCGCCATGCTGGATTCTCCTTGCAGTATCTGTGGGGCGGCAGGTGACGAACACCTGCCCGACCGGTCAAAGCCGATCTTCGAATGTGGGAAAGCGCAACCCGCGCGTGCTTCGCGCAGCGAGCGATGCTTATGCTTTCTTGCGAATGAGGCTGATCGGCTTGATCTCGACCTTCTGGCCCGGGTTGTTCATCACATCGCGGAAATCGTATTGCGCGCCCGGGAAACCGATCATTTTCCAACCGGCCATATCTTTGTTGCCGCCATAGATCGGATCGGCAAAGAAGCCTTCGCGTACGTTCTGCAGCATCAGCGCGAAGAACTGTTTCTGATTGAGGTCGGGAATATTCAGCGATGCGGCTTCCAACTGCTTCAACCAGTTGTCCTGCTGCGCCGGCGTCAGATCGACGAAGCGCTGGCCGCCCGGCTGCGATTTGACGAATTTGTCGAACGCGGCCAAGCCGGCGCGCCAGCGTTGTGCGGGGTTCTGGTTGAATTGCGGACCCGCCTGCGGCAAGCCTTGCTTCAGCGGCCCCGTCAGGTACAAATAAGTGCCCTGCCCATATGGACCCGCCAATTGCGCATCGATAAACACCGCGCAACCCGCTTCCTTGCCACCGATGCTGAGATCGTCCGCCGGGATGAAGCGATCGGAAATCGCCTCGACCATCGCAGCTTCATCGGCAGTGAAGTATTTCCAGCCATCCGCGACGACCGGCGTGGGGCCCGTTGCCGACTTTCCCGTCCAGGGCATGCCGCCCCAGATGACCTTCGCCTTCGCGACGGTGACACTGCCTACCAGCAGCGCCAGTGAGATAAGAAACCCGCGTCTCCGCATGATCAACCCTCTTCAAATCCAACAAAAATAAAATCCGGGAACACGGTTCCCGGCATGCCATTGGACCCGCGGCAGACGCCCTAATTTTTGGGCATTATGCTTCCGATCCCACGGCAATTCACCACTTTTCAAGACAGTCGGTGCTCTTGGCAACCTTCGCGCTCGAGCTTGTTGCCGCGCCGATACGATTCGCCCATTTCGCGCCCGCCATCACACGTCATCCGGTCATTTCCGGATTCCATCGACGTGACTTTCATGGCATGGGGGGGCACGGATGCGACAGTAGAGCGTCACCGATTTATGCGAAGCGTTGCGTTGCGTCGACAACTAAACTTCGATAAATCCATGAACCGGGCGCCATGATATGCCGATCCGAGGAGGAAGTTGCCAAAACAATATTACAAAAATGAAAGCTTCCATTTGAGCACTGCAATGCGTTTCCGCAATAGTGCACAGGGATTCACGGCCTCTATCGGCACCCATTTAACTATTTGGTACACAAAATAAGGCGCGCATTTCTTTCAACTTTCCGTCATTTCGAAAAATGAAATAATGAACTTGAAAGCTACAGAATGAATAATGCGACGAAGTGTCACATGTGGCATTTCACCGAATGTGACGAAATAGCCGATTGCGTGCGCCGAAGCGCTCGGTTCGACTTCTATCGGAGGAGGAAGAAGGGGAAAATCCGGGCGCGCCGCGCCGGGCGGCGTCTCGATGTCGATGACGGCGAGACGCTTTACTGGAAGATAGCGGGCGAGCGTACGGGAGGCGATGAAATGGCGGGCGACTTCAACCCGCATTCGACGCGGTCGTTGTCACAGCACGTACAGCAAGCACGTCATTGACGAAGGGATGCCCCGTCCTCGATCACGCCGGGGGAACGATGTCTCGGACGCAGTGTCCGTCAGGCGCGTATTACCGGCCCTTCTTACTTCTCTTTCCGGCCGGCCGGCTTGATGGCCTGATCGACGGGCCCGCATTCGCGGCGCGCGGCGCGTCCTGCACGTCCGATACGTCGCCGTCCTCCGCCGGGTCTTTCAGCGTGATCTTCGCTCCCGACGGTGCCTCGCCCTGCACATAACGCGCTTCGCCATCGACATCGTCTACCCGCGTCACCTTATTGCGTGCGCCACACATCGGGCAGCGAAACAATAAGCCTTGCCCTTCGTTATGAATATCGACGTCGGACAACTGCCATTCGGCACGGCAGGGTTGATTGATGCATACGAACGGGGCTTGATTCACAGGTTTTAACTCACAGAAAACGCAGAATGTCGCAAAGCGCAGTTTGCGACGAACGAGCCGCAGTGTACCCTTGAAACCACCTCGGCAGCCAAAAGCCGCCCGTTCGGTGTTGCACGTTCATCGGGGTGTCTTCTCCATACGACTTCGGCGCGTCGTTCGTTGCCGTTGCCGTTGCCGTTGCCGCTGTTGTTGCTGCTTTGGCGGTCCCTGCTAGCGGCCCTGTCACGGCCGTATTCTTCACCGGCTTCGTCCCGTACATCACCACCTCTACCACGGCACCTCACTATGTCTTCGATGCCGCACTTGCATACCGATGCCGACGACCGGTTCGTCGTTGCACATCTGACGCTGCTGGCCGTCGCGGCTGGCCAGGAGATCATGCGGTACTTTCCGCTACAGACGGCGCCATCGCATAAAGCCGATGGGTCTCCGGTCACGCCGGCCGACGTGGCGGCGGAGAGCATCATTCTGAACGGATTGCGACGGCATTTCCCCGGCATCGCATGCGTCGCGGAAGAGGCGGTGTCTGCCGGCGAGTGCCCGCGCGAACTGGGGCGCACGTTCTTCCTGATCGATGCGCTGGACGGTACGCGGGAATTTGTGGCGTCGCGCAACGAATTCACCGTCAATATCGCGCTGGTCCGCGACCGGATGCCGGCGCTGGGCGTGGTCTACGCGCCCGCGCGTGATCTGCTTTATACCGGTCTGGTGTCGCAGCGACGCGCGCAGCGTCATGTCGGCAGCGATGCCTGTTCTGCTGCCGCGAAGGCAGCGCTGAGCGCGATCGGCGGCATGCCAGACGATACCGCCGCGACGATCGCAGCGACCCCGGATGATGACGCAGAAACCGCCATCTCGGTTCGGCCCCTGGCCCAACCGCCGTCGATCGTGGCCAGTCGTTCGCGTTGCTCGGATGGCACCCGTGCATTCATCGCCCGATTTCCTGGCGCCCACGTCGACGGCTTGGGTTCGTCCCTGAAGTTCTGCGCGGTGGCTGCGGGCGACGCGGACTTCTATCCGTGCTTCGGCCGAACAATGGAATGGGACACCGCAGCGGGACAGGCGGTGCTGATGGCTGCCGGCGGTCAGGTATGGCACCAAGACGGCGAGCCGCTGACCTATGGCAAGCGCGACCAACGCGACCCCGACTATGCGAACCCTTCATTTGTCGCGTCGGGCTCGACTGTCGCGATGGGGCCAACCACGGATGACACGCCCCGCCCGACGCGCACGTGACTAAAGCAATGGCGCATCGGGAAAGGCGCAGGGATGCGCGGAGAGGACGGGGACAAGGTTGCGGAGACGGAGGGGTGAGCGTGCTGCCCTCGCTCTCACTGCCGTTGCCGGAGGGGCGAAGATTACGCGCTTTCCGACACCAGCGATGCCGCCAGCGTGCGGCCCGCCTGTGTCAGCACGGCTGAACCACGGCCGTCTTCGGTCAGGGTGACGCCCACCAGCCCCGCGTCCTCGAGACCCGTCAACAGGCGTCGCAACGAGCTCATCGGCAGCGCGCACCGTTTGCTCAGGCGGGCAAGCGACAGCCCTTTGAGCGCCACCGGATCGGCCAGTGCAGTCAATAAACGCCCGAGCTGCGCGGTGGCTTGGTCTGCATCTGCCATCGCGCCTGCGGACACCCCGGCTGCCTCTGCCTGCTCAGGATCCACGGCGCTTCCGGCGAAACGATCGCTGGCCGTGGCCACGGGATCAGGCAGCATTTGCCACCGCACGCACCTTCTCGAACAGCACCGGAATCGACTTGGACGTTGGCGTGCGCGCCTTGTCGGCAAAGCTCTCGAGCGGCACTAACGGATTGGTTTCCGGGTAATACCCGGCAATGCAACCCGCTGGAATGTCGTACTCGACCAGCAGAAAATCATCCGCCCGCCGGCTCACGCCGTCGTCCCATACGCTGACCAGATTGACGCGCTCGCCCGGCTCGAAACCCAGACGATCGATGTCTTCGCGATTGGCAAAGATCACCTTGCGCTGCCCGAACACACCCCGGTAACGATCGTCCATGCCATAGATCGTGGTGTTGTACTGATCGTGCGACCGCGTGGTCATCAGCGTCAGCATCTGATCGCCGTACCGCGCTCGCGCCCGATGGATCGGCGAATCGGTTGGGATCGCGTGCACCTTGAATTCGGCTTTGCCGGAAGGCGTCTTCCACACACGATCACGTGACGCGACGCCCAGATGGAAGCCGCCCGGCGTCGCGACCCGTTCGTTGTAATTCGCGAACGCATCGTAGACAGACTCGATCGCATCGCGGATCCGCGCATAGTCTTCGACGTACCACATCCATCGCGTGCGGCTCTCCGGCAGCGTGGCCGCGGCAAGACGCGCAACAATCGCCGTCTCCGACAACAGGTCCGGCGACGCCGGCTTGTTGATGCCATACGAGATGTGCACCATGCTCATCGAATCTTCCACCGTCACGCCTTGGGCACCGGACGCTTGAATATCGATTTCGGTACGACCCATCGTCGGGATGATCAGCGCTTCGCGGCCATGCACCAGATGGCTACGATTCAGCTTGGTCGTGATATGCACGGTCAGGTCGCACGCCCGCATCGCATCGAAGGTACGCTCGGTATCCGGAGACGCCATCACGAAATTCCCACCCAGCGCGATGAACACCTTTACCTTGTGTTCGAGCATCGCCTGAATCGTGCCGACGACGTCCAGACCATGTTCGCGCGGCGGCGCAAAGCCAAAAACTTTTTCGATACGATCCAGGAACGCCGGCGTCGGCTTTTCATCGATCCCGACCGTGCGGTCACCCTGCACATTCGAGTGCCCGCGCACCGGACAGAGGCCGGCGCCCGGACGACCGATATTGCCGCGCAACATCATCAGATTGCTAAGCATCTGGATCGTCGCTACCGCATGCTTGTGCTGGGTCAGACCCATGCCCCAAGTCGCGATGACCGCCTTACCCTTGATGTAGATCTCTGCGAGACGTTCGATTTCATCGTACGGCACGCCCGATTCGGCAACAATCAACGACCAATCCTCAGCGACGATATCGGCGGAAAATTCTTCGAAATACGCGGTGTGTTGCGCGAGGAAATCGACGTCGAGGATGCGCGCTTCGCCAGCAGCGACAGCCGCAGCGTCACGTTCCAGCACGCGCTTGATCACACCTTTGATCAACGCGAGATCGCCTCCCAACGACGGTTGCACGAATACCGAGCTGATCGGCGTGCTCGACATCGTCAGCATCTCGTGCATGTGTTGCGGACTCGCGAAGCGTTCGAGGCCGCGCTCGCGTAACGGATTGATCGATACGATCGTCGCGCCGCGACGCGAGCACGAGTGCAATTCGCCCATCATCCGTGGGTGATTGGTCGCCGGGTTTTGGCCGAAAATCAGCAGCGTATCGCACGCGTCGAAATCGTCAAGCGTCACCGTGCCTTTGCCGATGCCGACCGTGCCCGGCAAACCGACGCTGGTCGGTTCGTGACACATGTTCGAACAATCCGGGAAATTATTGGTGCCGTATTCGCGGACGAACAACTGATACAGGAAGGCGGCCTCATTGCTCGCGCGCCCGGACGTATAGAACGATGCCTGATTCGGGTCGTCCAGACCACGCAGATGGCGCGCCATCAGCGCAAACGAATCGTCCCAGCTGATCGGAACATAGCGATCTGTGCGCGCGTCGTACACCATCGGCTCGGTGAGCCGACCGTGTTGCTCGAGTTCGTAATCGGACTGCGCCATCAACGAAGTGACGGTCTGCTGTTCGAAAAACTCGCGCGTGACCCGCTTCGACGTGGCTTCGGCCGCGACTGCTTTGACGCCGTTTTCGCAGAACTCGAAGGTAGAAGCGTGATTGCGGTCTGGCCAGGCACAACCGGGGCAATCGAAGCCGTCCGGCTGATTTTGCGCGAGCAGCGTACGCATGCTCTTGCTGACCATCTTCTCTTTGAAAATGTTGACCGCAACATATTTCAATGCACCCCAGCCACCGGCTGGGTTCTTATACTCTTCAATCTTCGCTTCAGCCATCTGCGTGCTCCTGACTACGGGACTTCCGGACGCCGCCCGAACGACGACTTTCGATTTCGCAAGGATAGGCCTGTCACACCCGGTGCAGCGTGTACAGCCGCATTCTGAATTTTAGAGCACAGCGCTGCGACCCGACATTGAAATTGGTCTATCTGTACTCCTTTTGCGCGAAAGCCACGCTGGTCACCCTCCGCTGTACTGGATGAGCGCCTCCCCGTCTTGCAATCTTCCGGGTTAACCCTATACTGAGATCAGAGAGGAACCAACCATGAATTTTCATACACGGAAGTGGGTAAAGCCGGAAGACCTGAACGCGAACGGCACCTTGTTCGGCGGCAGCTTACTGCGCTGGATCGATGAGGAAGCGGCCATCTACGCGATGATCCAACTGGGGAATCCACGCGTCGTCACCAAATTCATGTCGTCGATTGATTTTGTCAGTTCGGCGCGGCAAGGCGATGTGATCGAACTGGGCATGACGGCCACGCACTTCGGGCGGACGTCGATTACCTTGCGGTGCAAAGTCCGCAACAAAGTGACCCTGAAAAGTATCCTGACGATCGAGCAGATCGTCTTCGTCAATCTGGACGAACAAGGTCAACCGGCGCCGCACGGCAAAACCGCGATTGCATATTCGGACGACGATGCCCCACCCATGCGCAGTGCCGGGCCGAGGAACGCACTCGAATCGCCTGACGAGGCACCGCAGACAGTCGAGGCCTGACGGCAAACGCACGCGCGTGCGCGCTGTTCGGCGCTACTTTTTCATCTTCTGCATCGGAGCCCGGCAATGAGACGCGTTGCCGCATTCACCCTGAGTCTTTGGTCGGCTGCCGCTTTGTTGTATTTCGACGCGCACTCCGTCGCGGGCATGGGTTTGTGCGGCGTGATCGTGCTCGCGGGACTGGATTTGTGCTCGCCGCGCGGCGAGCACGACGACGGAGCCCCTCATGTCGGTAGCGTGGACAGCGTCGATCGCCGCTGAGCGTGGCGGCGAATTTTCCGGGAAAACCGGTGAATTATGGCGCGGCGACGCGTATTGGCGATCCGCGTTAGGATGAGGGCAGTTGCGCTCAGCGCTTTTTGCTAACTGTTCCCTCTTGTCGACCTCATGAATATTCTAGTCACTGGCGCCACCGCCGGTTTCGGCGAGGCCATTGCTCGTCGTCTCGTTGCCGACGGTCATACCGTCATCGCTACCGGCCGTCGCGCCGACAAACTCGACGCACTCGCCGCCGCGCTTGGCGACAAACTCGTGCCTCGTGCGATGGATGTCACGAAACGCAGTGATGTCGAAGCGACCTTCGCATGGGTGCAAGCGAATGTCGGACCGTTGGACGGTCTGGTCAACAACGCCGGTTTGGCGCTCGGCCTCGAACCTGCGGATCGCGCGTCCCTCGAAGATTGGGAAACGATGATCGACACCAATATCAAAGGCCTGATCTATTGCACCCGAGCGGCGCTGCCGGGCATGGTCGAACGCAATCATGGCTGGGTGATCAATCTGGGATCGGTCGCCGGTACCTATCCATATCCGGGGGGGAATGTCTATGGCGCAACGAAGGCATTCGTGCACCAGTTCACGATGAATCTACGTGCCGATCTCATCGGTAAGAAGGTCCGCGTGACGTCGATCGAGCCGGGTCTGTGCGGGGGCACCGAGTTCTCGAACACCCGCTTCAAGGGCGATAACGACAAGGCCGCAGCGGTCTACGAAAACACCGAACCACTGACCGCCGACGATCTGGCGAACACGGTCAGCTGGTTGCTGTCGTTGCCGAACCACGTCAATATCAATGCGATCGAAATGATGCCGACCTGCCAAGGTCCGGGTCCGCTGCAGGTCAAGCGATCGCAATAAGCTTGTATGGCGGCGGCCACTCAGGCCGTCGTCGCCATTGAACGGTCGCGCATTGCCCGGCTCAGCTGGGCAGGCCGCCACGCATCCGTACAATGTTTCGACGCATCGTTCGAACCGACAATCGGCACCTGGGTATGCTTCATCGTGCAAAGCGGGCGATCGAGTAAGGGGCCAAGTCGATGGGTGCCTGGCGCCCCGCCAACAGGCCGGCCATCAAATACCCGGTGCTAGCTGCGTGGGTCAGTCCCAGATGGCCATGTCCAAACGCATAGAGCACCGCCGCGTGTTTGGTGGATCGACCGATGACCGGTAGCGAATCCGGCGTGGTCGGTCGGTGTCCCATCCACCGCACCGCGTCCCGATCGTCGATCGACGGCATAAAGCGCTTACCGAGCGTGAGCAAGGCATCGCTGCGGCGGTAATTCGGTGGCGCGTCCAGTCCGGCAAATTCTGCTGCACCACCTATGCGCAAACCGATATCCAACGGTGTCGCAACAAATTTCCGTTCACTGAAAATGACCTCCCGATGCAACAGGTCGCGCGCGTGCGGCAGCGTCGTGTTGTACCCTCGCTCGCTTTCGAGCAAGACCCGTTCACCCAGCGGCGCAACCAATTGCTTCGACCAAGCGCCCGCCGCCACGATCACCCGGTCGCCGATGCATGTGCGATCGCCGTCGAGGCGCACACTGACGCTGCCATCGGGCATCGGCATCAACGCTTGCGCCTGTCCCTCTAACAGGGTGGCGCCGGCGCAGGCCAGCGTGCCGCGCAGACCTTCGACGATACGCTTGGGGTCGGCCACATGCGCCCAGTCCGAAATCATGATCGCGTGGCGGAAAACCGGTGCCAGTCTTGGTTCGAGCGTGCGAACCGCATCGGGCGACAAGGTTTCCCACAGTACGCCGAGTTCCCGCCGCAACGCCCATTCCGCCTGATCGGCAGCAAACGCACGATCCGTCTCGTAAACGGCGATCGCCCCGCGCTGATAGACATCGCCACGCAGGCCTGCGTCGGTGACCATTGCCAAAAAATCGTCCAGCGCCCGACGATTCAATGCCGCCAACGCGGCGGAGATTCTCAAGAAATGGTGTCGCCTTGAAACGCGATCAAATGCCAACAACCAGGGCAACAACGCCGGCAAATGCCGCCAATCTACGGACAGCGGCCCCAACGGGTCGGTCAGCCACCGCAACGCCTTGAACATCACACCCGGCACCGCGGCCGGGGTGGATTCGCCCACCGCCACCGCGCCCGCATTGCCATGCGACGCACGATCCCCTTCGAATGCGCGATCGATCACAGTCACGCGCCAGCCCTCGCGTTGCGCCGCTCGCGCACAGGCGAGTCCTACGACGCCACCGCCGACGACCACCAACGCACGCCCGTCGCTACTTCGTTGATCTAGCTGCGCCATCATCCCCGTCCCATCGGCACTTTCTGGCCGTCCGTACCATCCACGTTCACCTTTGCCACCCGCTCGCGTTCACCTTTTTCGGTGTCGTTTTCAGCTGTCTACGACGAACGCGGCAAATGTCTACTTGTGGACCCATGGCGTCAGCGACCAACGCCGCCACGGCCGTGAAGTGAACATGAGTGAACATGCAGGGTAAAAACTTCATTTGATACCGCGCATGATGATCCTCATTTATAACCTTGATAAATCAGAACTTCGTCCCGACGTCAGATAGCAACCTGTCTTCCTTTTACTGCTTCACGATGACGCCCAATGTCGGAATTGCCGAGGAGCGCGGATCTAACACCCGCGGTTCAACCGATCCGGCGGACGCGTCAAAGCGTTGGTTCGACTGACACAAACAGCGGTCGAAGCGGTCCGCTTTCGTTTTTTGAGCGTCCCGGATGGGTACATTCGCATGGTATGCGCGGAGGCCCCGAGCTGCACACCGGAACTCATTGTATCCAATATACGATTGGCGCCCATCGTAAAAGTACACAAATGCAATGTCAACGAGACAACTGAACCCGCACGAAAGCAACCGTTCATGAGAGACGTGCGGAGAATCGATGCCTGTCGGACGGTGCGGACGGTGCGGACGGTGCGGTGCAGTGCGCGACATTCCGTCGAAAGCGCCACCATGCAGATGCATAGCGGGCCGGTATCAAGCGACGGGCAAGAAACCCTGTAGGGACGCCAACAAGCCGTTGCCGCTTCGCCGATTGCGCAGCGATAGCGTGGCGTGATGCCGCGCAGCGATGCTGGTCGCAATCGCCAGCCCGAGGCCACTGCCCTGCCCCAACGCGGTCGTGCCGCGATAGAAGCGATCGAACACGTTTACCAATTCGTCATCAGGAATGCCGGTACCCGTGTCGGCCACCGCTAAACCGATCGCGTGAGCATCGCGCCACAGAAAGACATCGACACGACCGCCGGGGGGCGTGTGGCGAATCGCATTGTCGATCAGATTGTTCAATAGGATACGCAGGGCCTGCTCATCGCCCATGAGCCGATAATCGTCATCGGGATCGGTACGGACATCGAGAGCGCCTCGTGCCGCATCCGTCATCCATTCGCGCGCGTTCTCGTCACGGCCCCATTCGAGTCCTAGATCGATGCCGTTCGCTTCCGCCAGCATCGACAGCTCGCCAATCGCCTCCTCGGCCACGCGGCGCAAGCTGACGGGCCCGGCCACATCGCCATGCTTGGCGTCTTCACGCGCGAGGGCCAGCAATTGCAACGTCAGATGAATGATCCGGTTCAAGCGCTCTTCGAGCCGCTCGATCGCCGTTATCTCGGTCCCCAACGTACGCTCGGCTTTCACCGCCTGTAATTGCAGTTTCAACGCAGCCAGTGGTGTACGTAATGCGTGGGCGGCATCGGCCACGAACGAGCGTTGCTTGCGCGATGCCTCTTCCAGGCGGCGCATCAGGTCGTTCAGCGCGGCCACCAGCGGCCGAATCTCATCGGGCAGCTGCGCAGGCGGGAACGGCGCGAGCCAATCGATCGACCGGCCTGCCAGCGAACGCGACAAACCATGCAACGGCGACAATGCGCGCGCGACCACGAACAACACCAGCAGTATCGTCACGGGTAGCATCACCGCCAACGGCCACAACGTACGTAACGCCAGATGGACCGCCATGTGGTTGCGTACCGACACCGGTTGCGCCACCTGCACGAAGCGTGACCCCTGATCCAGACCGAATGCGCGCCATCGGTGGCCACCATGTTCGAAACCGCTGAAACCGGGTGCCAAGCGTGGCAACGCAGGTTCTGTGCGCGAATGGTAGCGCAACGCCCCTCGCTTATCCCAGATATCGATCGCGATACGGTCATCGGCAATGCCGGCAAAGCCCTGCGTCGGCTGCTCTGCCAGATCGGCCAGCGGCGCACTTGCAATATTGGCCGGCAGCGACAACGCAATCGTTCTCAGCTCATAGTCGAAGAGTTCGCCAGCCTCGGCTTGCGAGGAACGATAAATCGCATACGCCGCCACCAGCGACGCGCAGGCAAACCCCAGAATCAAGCAGGTCAGCAACCAGCGTCGAATCGACGTCATTCGATTCTCTTGAGTCTGTAGCCCACGCCGCGGATCGTCATGATCTGCTCGGCACCGATCTTTCGGCGCAAACTATGTACGTGCACTTCGATCGTATTGCTGCCCACCTCATCGCCCCATCCGTACATTTTCTCTTCGAGTTCCGCGCGACGAAACACGCGGGTGGGCTCTTCGATCAGCGCGCGCAGCAATGAGAACTCCCGCGGTACCAGCGACAGCAACTCACCCTGCTTCGTCACTTCGTGCGATGCCGGGTCGAGCGTCAGTTCCCCGTGGGTGTAGACCGGCTGTTTTTGCCCGGTGCGTCGCCGCAACGCGGCCCGCACCCGCGCACCGAGTTCGTCGAGGTCGAATGGCTTCAGCAAATAATCGTCCGCGCCGGCATCCAGACCGCGAATCCGGTCCTCCACCGCATCGCGGGCGGTCAGGATGATGATCGACGCCGCACCGCCGGCTTTCCGATACTTCGTCAGTACCTCCATGCCATCGCGCTTCGGCAAGCCCAGGTCGAGCAGCACCAGGTCGTAGACGCCATTGTCCAGCGACAGCTCCGCTTGTCGGCCATCGCTCACCCAATCCACCGCATAGCCGAAGCGGCGCATCGCCCCTTGTACTGTTTCGGCAATCATCTGGTCGTCCTCGACCAACAACAGGCGCATCGCCATTCTCCTTCTTTGCTTTGCTGTCCACATTATCGGCAGACGGGCTTAAGTGTCACTTAAGCCCCGCATCAATAGACTGGATGCGGCTTTCTTCAGCGTTTGTCTGGTCGAAGCACCGTTTTGCCGAAGCGCTGTTTTCAGCGCCATTTTCAACGCTGCCCCAGCTATTGCAACTTCCCCAGCAATGCGCCTTTTCCGACGAACTGAATAGCCGTGCCATCGAAGCATCCATTACCGCGCGCCTTCGGCCCCGCCCCTCTTACGGTACCGGTCCCGTCTCGCCGTCACGCCATCGTCGACAGACTTTTGCCGCTGCTGATGCTTTCCATGCTGAGCGGCCTAGGCGGCTGCACATGGTATCACCCCGACCCGTTGTCGCCCCGTGACACGACCACGTCGCAGCGCGCGCTCGAACATCTCCGTATCGATGCGACGCGCATGCCGCTACCGGCATTGGCCGCGCATCGCTTCGATCCGTCGGACGGCCTGGATATCGAAGAAACCGCGATGTTGGCGGTCGTCAACAACCCCGACTTGAAGCTGACGCGCGACGACTTGGGTATCGCCCATGCGCAGGCGTTTTCCGCCGGACTATTGCCGGACCCGCAGCTTGCGGTGGATAGTGATTATCCCGGCTTGCAAGGTGCGACGCGTGCCTTCAGTTATGGGCTCAGCATCGACGTCGTCGCCCTGCTCACGCGCGACGCCAATATGCAAGCTGCCAATGCGACGCTCGCAAAAACCGATTTGGGGCTGCTCTGGCAAGAATGGCAAGTGGTCGCGCAGGCGAAGCAACTGTTCCTGCGCGCACGGCTGAACGACATCGTGCTACCAATGCTTCAGCGCCAATACCGCTTGACCCGCACGCGCTATGAGACGATGGCCGCAGCAGCAAAAGACGGCAACCTGTCACGCGACACGCTGAGCGCTGCCATCGTCAGCTATGACGATGCCTGGAAAGCGTATGCGGATGCGCAACGCGCGCAGGCGCAGACGCGTCACGATTTGAACTGGCTGTTGGGATTAGCACCGGATGTCGCGTTGAAACTGGTCGACGACCAAGCTGCGGATGCCCGGCACGATGACGCGCTGGATGCGGCCGATCTTGCGCAGACCGTTGCTGCGGCGCTTCCGGATCTGCCGCACCGCCGCCCGGATCTGATCGCGCTGCAGGCCGGTTATGCCTCGCAGGAGCAGCGCTATCGGGCCGCCATCATGAGCCAGTTCCCTACGTTGACGGTCGGCTTCAACCGCGCCCGCGACACGTCGAACATCTATGCGACCGGCTTTCAGATCAGCCTCAGTCTGCCTGTTTTTAATCGCAATCGAGGCAACATCGCGATCGAACACGCGACGCGACAAAGGCTGCGCGACGAGTACCAGATCCGGGTGAACCAGGCGGCCACCGACGCCATGCATCTGCTTCGCGACACCGACATCCTGTCGCGACAGTTACAGGCGGCCCAGACCTTGTTGCCCGATGCGCAAGACACCGCCAGAAACGCGCAAGCCGCGTACGCCGATCACAACATCACGCTCAATGCGTATACCGACGCCGAATCGGCCGCGCTGACCAAGTCCATCGCGATCGTGACCTTGCGCGAAGCGCTTGGCGAGCAATGCATTGCACTGCAGGCGCTCCTTGGCAGCGCGATCCCCGATGCCTTTTCCTCCGATCTGACGCCGACCGCACCTCATGTACGATAACCCACCGTCAGTTGCTTCAGGGACCCGCTTAGCGGCCCTCCTCCCACGCGCTACATTGTCGTATTGTTTCGGCTTATCGGTGCTCAGTGCGATTGGCGCACTGAGCCATGCGACGTGTTGCGTTGCCGCCGAACCTACCGTGAAAGTCGACACCGTGCCGGCGCAGCGTGGCGTGATCGGTCAGCCCATCCGCGCGTACGGCATCGTCGCCGCATCGGCGGCCAATATGACGACGGTCAACTTGCCGTACGTGGCACGCATCCTTCGCCTCTGGGTGCAAAGCGGTCAAACCGTCAAGCGCGGTCAGCCTCTTTTCGATGCGCAAGCGGATCCTGCCGCCGCGCTGGCACTGACGCAAGCCCGCAGCGCGGCCGTACTCGCATCCGGGGAACGGAAACGCATGCAGGCGCTGCTGAATCAAGGGTTGGCGACGACCTCGCAACTCGCCATCGCACAAAAGGCCGAAGACGACGCCGCGCAAGCGCTCGCATTGGAACAGCAAACCGGGGTGCGCATCGGCGACAGGACGATCGTCGCGCCGGCCGACGGCGTGGTACTGCAAGTCGCTGCCGGTCGGGGCGACCAGGTTCAAGCGGGCAC
>CAWUJR010000019.1:0-20549 GCA_963922375.1 uncultured Robbsia sp. | reverse complement strand
CGATATCATCACAACGAATTCGTATGCACTGGTGCCGTTTCATATCGGCGCGCAACGCTTCGCTGAACAAGGGCTGGCGCTTGCCGACCTCGCCGGCCAATTGGCGCGCCGCGCTGCCGACGCTGCGCAGCGTCCCGTGCAGGTGGCAGGTTCATTGCCGCCGGTGTTTGGTTCCTATCGTGCCGATCTATTCGATGCCCAAGCGGCTGCCCCGTTGTTGCAGACACTCGTCAAAGGGCTGACGCCCCATGTCGATTTATGGCTCGGCGAGACGCTCAGTTCGACCGCCGAAGCGGCAGCCGTGCGCGAAGCGCTGGGCAATGACCCACGCCCGCTGTGGCTATCGTTCACGCTCGATGACACCGCCGACGTCCGCGCGATCGAAGCGGGGACGTTAGCACCGGTGCTGCGTTCGGGTGAAAGCATCGAGACGGCGTTTGCCGCGGCGCTCGCCCTCAACGCCAGCGGCTTCCTGTTCAATTGCAGTCAAGCCGAAATGATGGAAGCGGCGGTGAAGCTCGCAAACGCCGCGCGCGATGCGGCCGGTGCGGGTAGCGCAGACATCGCGCTCGGCGTGTATGCGAACACCTTCGAACCGGAGCGACAGCGCGGTGCGGCGAATGCCGGGCTCAGTGCGCTGCGCGAAGACCTGCAGCCGCAGAGCTATGCCGCATTTGCGCGACGTTGGGCCGATGCGGGGACCTCGATCATCGGTGGGTGTTGCGGCATTGGACCGGAACATATCGCGCTTCTCTCGACCGTGCTGCGCGCCGAACATCGTTGAACGCGCGCGGTGGTTGGCTTCTTCTTCTCTCCCTCCCTCTGTCTTTGGCGTTCATCTTCCATGTACATTGACTCATCGGGCGAAAGCTTGCTCTGCGCGCCCGCTCGCTCGCGTCGCCGCTTCCTCCAACGTGCCGGTGCCGCCGCCGCGGCCGTGTCGGGTTCGGCATTGCTGGGACCGCTGGCGTTCGCTGCCGAAACACCCCAGCGGGGCGGTCATCTCGTATTGGGTCTTGACACCGCGTCCAGCAGCGACCGGCTTGATCCCGCGTTCTACTTTGAAGAATTTATGTACAACGTGGGTCGGCAGATCTTCAATACGCTGACAGATCTGAACGACGACGGATCCCTCCGTCCGGGACTTGCCGAAAGCTGGGATAGTCGACAAGCAGCGAGCGTCTGGGTGTTCAAACTGCGTCGCGGGGTACCGTTTCATAACGGCAAAACGTTGACGCCGGAAGATGTCATTTATTCGCTTAATCATCATCGCGGCAAAGACTCGCAATCGGCCGCAAAGAGTTACCTCGATCCGGTCACCGACATCGCCGTAACCGGCCCGAACGAAATCACCATCACGCTGAATTCGCCGAATGTCGATTTTCCTTATCTGCTCGGCGATGTGCACTTCGGTATCACGCCGAAAGACGCGAATTTCGACAAGGGCATCGGCACCGGAGCCTATGTCCTGGATAGTTTCCAGCCTGGCGTGCGCGTGTTGACGCATCGCAATGCGCATTACTGGGACAGCAATCGCGCCTTTGTCGATTCCGTCGAGACCGTCGCGTATAACGACAGCACGGCGCGCGTGGCCGCCATCATGAGCGGCTCCGTGCACTTGATCGATCGTGTCGAACCGCGGCTTGCCACGCGCCTTGGGGCGATTGCCACACTCCGACTGCACCGTGCCCGCGATACCGACAATATCCTTTTCCCGATGCTGACCGATCAGGCGCCGTACAGCAACAACGACGTCCGTACCGCATTGAAGTACGCGATCGATCGTGAGCAATTGCGCTCATCGCTACTGGGCGGCTATGGTTCCGTCGCGAACGACAATCCGTTGTTTCCGTCGAATCGCTTCTACAGCAGCGATATACCCAAGCATAGTTACGATCCGGACAAAGCTCGCTTTTATTGGAAAAAGGCGGGCGTCACCGCCCCCATCGTATTGTCGGCGGCCGACGGTGCTACATTCAACGGTGCCGTGTCCGCCGCCGAACTGTACCAGGCGTCAGCGACGAAGGCCGGCATTCCGTTTCGCGTGAATCGCGTACCGGCGGATGGGTATTGGACGCAGGTATGGATGAAACAGCCGTTCTGCGCATCGTCGTGGGCCAACCGTCCGACCGCCGATGCGTATCTGTCGATGATTTGCGTATCAGGTGCACCGTGGAACGAATCGAAGTGGCGCAATCCGACCTTCGATAAACTGGTTGCGGCGGCGCGGTCGGAAACCAATGAAGGCCGTCGTAAGCAGATCTACCACGACATCCAGGTCCTCTACGTCGAGCAGGGTGCGTCAGTCATTCCGTTGTACGCGGACTCGTTGCGGGCCACGCGGTCGAATGTGCATGGTTATCGAGACGTGCCAGGCGAAGTCGGGTCGCGGGCTGCGGAGAAAGTATGGCTGGCGAGCTGAACGCGGGGTGGGCTTCGCGGGTGGGGCGCTGTTATCTAGGCATCCCGCCGCTCGTCCGCTTGGCGTGCGCACGCCTCACACAGGGCCTGCTCACGCTGTTTGTTGCGGCGACGCTGATCTTTGTCGGGACGAATTTGTTGCCGGGCAATATCGCTGCGACGATCCTCGGGCAGTCGGCGACGCCTTCCGCCGTGCACGCGATGGAGCATGAGCTCGGGCTCGACCGCTCTGTCGCGGTGCGATACGGCGATTGGCTCGATCACATCGCGCATGGCGATTTCGGCATCAGCTATACGACTCGCTCGCCCGTTTCGCAGCGTATTTTCCCGCGTTTGCGCAATACGGCCGTGCTCGCTGCGAGCGCGGCATTCATTGCGATCCCCGCCTCGTTGGCGCTCGGCATGTTGGCCGTGTTGAATCGCGGCGGCTGGTGCGACCGCTTGATCGTGGCGTCGATGCGATTGTCGATCTCGCTGCCGGAATTCTTCACAGGCTATCTGCTCATCATGGTGTTTTCGGTCACGCTTGGCTGGTTGCCAAGCGGCGCGACGGCAGCGTCAACCGATGGATTCGGGGTTCGCGTCGCCGCGTTGGTATTGCCCTGCGCCACCTTGGTGTTGGCCATTCTCGGGCACATGAACAGTATGATTCGCATGGCATTGATCGATGTCATGTCCGAGCCGTTCGTCGAAATGGCGGCGCTCAAAGGCTTGTCCCGCCGCTACGTGATTCGACGACATGCGTTGCCCAATGCGGTGGCCCCCATCGTCAGCGTGATCGCACTGAACCTCGCGTATCTGATGGTCGGCGCGGTCGTCGTCGAAACGATCTTCGTTTATCCGGGGCTCGGCCAATACATGGTCGATAGCGTCGTGAAACGGGACGTGCAGACCGTGCAGGCTTGTGGCGTGATCTTTGGCGCGATCTACGTGGTACTCAATCTATTGGCCGATCTTATCGCCATTGCCGCCAATCCTCGCTTGAGACATCCACGATGAAACGCATTCCTTACGTGTCGCTCATGCTGTTGGGCCTGTTTGTCGCGCTGATCGCATTGGCACCCTGGCTTGCCCCGCATGGCGTCGACGATATCGTCGGCGATAACTGGGCAGGACCGGCGCCGTTCGCCTGGCTCGGCACCGACAACCTCGGACGGGATACCTGGTCGCGTCTCGTCTATGGCACGCGGACGACGATTGGTTTAGCGGTGTTGTCGACATCGCTCGCCTTTATCGCCGGCGGCGGGATGGGGGTGTTCGCTGGCCTGCACGGCGGACGCATCGACGCGGTGTTGTCACGCATCAATGACGTTTTGATGTCGATACCGACCCTGGTGTTCGCACTCATCGTCCTGTCGGTGGCGCCCTCCGGCGCGACGACCGTATGCCTGGTGGTCGCGGTGCTTGAGGGAATGCGGATTTTCAGAGTAACGCGGGCATTGTCTGCGGACACCGCCGCGCTCGATTTTGTCGAAGTGGCACGGTTACGCGGCGAGGGAAGTATCGCGTTGATCGTCCGCGAGATCTTGCCCAACATCGTTCGTCCGTTGGTCGCCGAATTCGGTCTTCGCTTTGTGTTTGCGGTGTTGTTGATATCGACGCTGTCTTTCCTGGGGCTGGGACTGCAGCCGCCCACCACCGACTGGGGCAGTCTTGCTAAGGAGAACAAGGACGGCGTGTTGTTCGGTATCTGGGCGGGACTGATACCCGGAGCCGCGATTGCCCTCCTGAGCCTCAGCGTCAACACGCTGCTGGACTGGCTGACGGCGGGGCCGCCAACACGCATTGGCCGACTCGGTCGGAACGCGCAACCATGAGCGATATCGTTCTTGACGTCGCCGCGTTGTCCGTTGATGCGCATGGTGCCGACGGCGCGACGCGGCGCGTGCTTGATCGGATTTCATTCACGCTGGCGCGGGGCAGCGTGCTCGGCGTGATTGGCGAATCGGGCGCCGGCAAGTCGACATTGGGACTGGCCGCGTTAGGGTATTTTCGCGAAGGACTGGTCGTGCGCGAAGGCAGTATCACCTTGGGTGGCACGGCATTGCTAACGCTGCCGGAGCACCAACGGACCCGATTGCGCGGCGCCCGCATTGCCTATGTCGCGCAATCGGCTGCCGCCGCCTTTACGCCATCGCATAGGCTGATCGATCAAGTGATCGAAACCGCCGTGGTGCGCCGACTGATGACAGTGCGCGAAGCCACGCTGCGTGCGGTGGAATTGTTTCGATTGTTGGGCTTGCCCGACCCGGCGAACTTTGGACGACGCTACCCCCATCAGGTCTCGGGCGGCCAGTTGCAGCGCGCGATGACAGCGATGGCACTGAGCAGTTCACCCGATGTCATCGTCTTCGACGAGCCGACGACGGCGCTGGATGCCGGTACGCGCGATCAACTTTTGCATACGTTGAGCGATGCGCTGGCTGAGACGGGGACTGCCGCACTCTATATCAGCCATGACTTGCCCACCGTCGCGCGGATTGCCGACGACATACTGGTACTGCGAGACGGCCGTGCGGTCGAGTCGGGCGAGGCCACACAGATTGTCAACGCGCCGCGTGATCACTATACGCAGCGGTTATTGAACGTCGCGCACGCGCCGCGGCACAGTGAGTCTGCCGGCGAACGAGCGGCCAATGCGTCGCCGGGGCGGTCGTCCGCAGCGATGTCGGTGACGCGCGTGAGTGCACGCTACGGGAGTGGAGCACCTGTCTTGCGCGACGTATCGTTCGAGATTCGGCCCGGTCGCACGCTGGCGGTCGTCGGTCCATCGGGCTCCGGAAAATCGAGCTTGGCAAGGGCCGTCACCGGATTATTACGGCCCGACACAGGCGAAATTCGCATCGATGGCCGTTTACTGGCCGCCGACTATCGCAAACGCACCAAAGCCGATCTACGTGCAGTGCAGTTGATCCACCAGTTGCCCGATCTCGCGTTGAATCCCCGGCACACGGTGCGCGAAACCATCGGCCGCGCGCTGACGTTTTATTTTGGTTTGCGCGGTTCTGTCCGGGAGCAACGCATCTTGGCGCTCACCGAGCAGGTGGAACTGGATGTCGCGTTGTTGGATCGCTTTCCATCGCAACTTTCGGGTGGCCAGAAACAGCGGGTATGCATTGCCCGTGCATTAGCCGCCGCGCCGTCCGTTCTGGTGTGTGACGAACCCACATCGGCGCTCGATCCGCTGGTGGGAGAGACGGTCCTCGCGCTCTTCGCTCGCCTTCAGTTGGAAGCGAATATCGCCATCTTGTTCATCACGCACGATTTGACGCTCCTGCGTTCGATCGCCGACGCGGTGTTGTCGATCGATCAGGGTGTCGCGCGTTACGAGGTCCTGGAGGGAAGCGGTGCTGCGTATCGGAAGGTTGGCTAGGCGGAACTCAGTTACTTGGCTTCTTCATCCGAAAAGCCTCCAGAATCTGCGGTAACTCACAGACGTTGTCGCTCTCCGGCAGAACGCGAAACTCCGTCTCGTGCCACTGGATCATCAGCTTGACGCTGTGTTCCGAATAGCCGAACAACGTCGCAATGACGTGCAGTTCCGCGCCTTCCTCGCGCAGCGATCGCATTGTATAGGCGCGGCAGAGGGCCTCATGTCGTCCAGCAGAGAAAGCCATGCAAGAAACTCTTCCCGTAGAAGCAAAACGCGTGGAGTGAACGAAATTTTCCGGTTACATTGCCTCTTCCGTTGAACCTATGGGTCGCAGGAGAGGCGGCAGCCAGCTTGATAAACGCAAGATAGGCTGCGGCGCGCTTTGCGTCCGTGCGAAATAGTACCCTCAGCACCCTCAGCCCCCTCGAGACGAAAGCAAAGTGCGATCGTCACCGCTTCGGCAAGCGTCGGGGTACGGATGCCGTGACGGTAAAGTCGTGGCTGAGACCTCGCCCGAACCCCGCTTCCTGCAGATTCACCAGGATTTCGGAAAGTGCCTCCTGCGGGCTGGCGGCCGCTTTGAGGTCGATCAACTGACGGCTCCCCCACGTATCGACGATAAACAATTCATTGCGATGCGTGAACAAATATTGCGCAAACGCGGCTCTGGCATGCTTCGGGAGGGGCGCTGCCAAAGCCGTGCCGTCTTGTGTCAGATCGCCCCAGAAATCCAGAATGACTTGGGGCCGATCGCCGATCAAAACGGCTTCATGCGCTCTGCCGGAAGACCGTTCGAAGAACGAGATGCGCGTGGCTTGTCCGGTTTTTTTCACCTTGGTCGGTAAAAGATGGAAGGCCAACGCAGCGTGTTCCCCACACATTCCCACCTGCGGATGAGGCAATGGAAACAAGTCGAACAGCGAGGCCTGCGCTTTACTGTCGGCAATTTGTTTGTCGATCGCCGACAGCGTCTGCCAATGCGAAATTTTGTGAAGCCTACGATTGACGAAAGCGCGCGCAGAGAACAGTTGATCGCGCTCTGTCGGCGACACGTGTTGCGACGCCGCGCGATTGATGCTCTTGATTTTGAGATCATGCTGAATGCTCCATAAATTTTTAAGCGCAGATCTCAGTTTTTTGTGCGTGCGGAGAAAAGGGTAGTGCGGGAGGCGTTCCTCATAGTGCGATAGGCGCTGGATGGCCAGTGAGGAAGTTGTCGCATGGGGTCCGTGGGATCGGTCGACGACGCGCCATTGCCCTGTCGCACGGTTGTACCGCAATACCTGACCGGTTGTCTCGGACATGCCTTCGATCAGCACGTCGCCGCTCACCGGGTCGTAGACATCGACCGCGTAATAGCCGTTGGCGCCTTCTATTAAACGGCGGTCGGGCGCTGCTACCAGAAAGCCATCTTCATTGGGACCTGTCAGGGGCCCGGATTCCTGGAGCGCCGCCACGAAGGGAACCATATTTTCTTCGCCGATGATCGGAGAACGATCGACGGCCCGATACGCGGTGCCTGAGCGAACGAATTTCTGTCCATCACGGTACAACACCGGAGGCTCGGACGCAGATATTCGCGGTTCGGCGTCCGCGATAGCCGGTGCTTGTTTCACGCGCCATTGGCCATGCTCGTTTGCCAACGGGATGAACGGCAAATCCGGATGTTGTCGACTGTAGATCCATAGACAGCCCGGTGTCGTTTCCAGCACCGGATACAGCGAACCGTCAAGTTGAATGTGTTTGACGTCGTCTATCTGAATCCACTGATGGGCGACGGCCGCCGGGGGGCGTGCCCCTTCATATAACGTCATCGGAATGGGTGCCCAGCGGAGCACACCTTCCGCATCCGGATGGAGAGACAATACGGCACCATCGATCAGCACGCGATGGCGCGCAGAAGGCACGACGGGCGAGGTGCCGACACCAGAAGACGACGGGAGCGACACTGCGTTGGCCGAGGCACTTGAGGGGAGAGCGTCGGCGCTCTGTACGGGTCTCGGGTCGTTGGTACCTTCCAGGCCTGGCGTCGCCGACTCTGCATAATTCAGCTCGAAGAAAAGCGGTTCTCCGGCATCGCTTTCGTCGATCGCAATGCGCTCGATGTCGGTCTCCTGCGTTTTCCAATGGTAAAAGTCGTACGGCGTGTCCGGATCCGCGTCCAGCGACTGTGCCGCCGGGTCTGAATCGAAGCCGTTAGCAGCGCCAGCCCGCATCCCGCCGTCGACATGCTTCGACAAAGACTGCATTCCCGAATCCGAATCCGCATCGGCGATGGCTAAGCGTGTTTCCGGCACGGGTCTGAGCGCATGAAATTGATGGGAAATCAGGTATTCGATGTGAGGCCTCAGATTCAACGGGTTGCCGTCGATGCTTCTGCCGATATCCACCATCAGCCGGCATATCTCCGCACGAACGCTGTTTTTCGTCTCGATATTGGCTGCTTCGTCTAGCATCGTGGCAGCGGCCACCAGTTTTCCCTGTGCTTGACCGTCTTGACTGTCGCTATCGGTGAGCGTTGAGACGAGATCGGTGAATGGTCGCTCACATCCCCGGAAGCTTTTGAGTACCCCACTGAACGTCGTGGGGAAAACGATGGACCGCTCCGGTTCGATGGGCGAGATAGAAACACCGTCGGCATTCAGTTCGATCGTGTTGGCGCTGCCATTCACTGTCTTGCCGACGAGCGCTTCGCGCACGCCTTGAAACAGCTGCTTGAACACGCGATAAGCGGTCAGCGGCAGTTGACATCTCGCTATCGGCTGCTGTTCCGGGACGGAAAAGTCATTATCCAAACTCTGTTCGAGGATGCGCTCGTAACGATCCAGGCGTGCCTGTGCGGTAGCACCGGAAAAGTGGCTAGACATCGCCATCCCGCGGGGCAACAGGAGATCGGAGCAGGGAGCGGATGTGGTCGAATGATCGCGCCTGGCGGGGGCAAAATCGATATGCATGATGTATTTCCGAAGGGCAGTCCTAGCTGGCTGCGCTAGGCGATAGAACCAATCGGCGCTGAGAAACAGGATGCGTCGCCGAGAAGGAATCGCATCGGACGACGAGGGTAAGTAGGGCGAGTCCGATAGCAGACACAGTGTGCTATTCGAGACGGGGCGCCATTGCCATAAATCGCCAGCATAGCCAGCTATGACGTAGGACTGCGCCTGTGGTTGCGGCCGTCGGACAAAAACCGGGGACGATGCGCCAACGGCACGATGGTCGGCGCTCCCATGGACGCCCTTTTTTCGGGAAGGGGACCATTTCCAAACGGGGCAACGGCCCAGGCGTTGCCGACTGTGATCGCGACCTCGGCCGTCAAGCGCGGCGTATTGTCCGCACGGTCATCAGGACTTGGTCAGCACGACTTTGCCAATCATTTTTCCGGCTTCGACCAACGCGTGCGCCTTGATGAGGCTTGCTGCATTGATGCCCTCGATACGTTGGGTCAACGTGTGCTTGATATCACCACGGTCGACCAGTTCGGCGACACGTCGCAACAGGGCATGCTGACGAGCAATGGTCGCCGTGGTGTAAATCGGGCGTGTGTACATCAATTCCCAATGGATGGAGATCGATTTGCCCTTGAACGGTCCGATGTCCAGGCCCACCGGATCGTCGATCAGCGCGAATTGCCCTTCGGGGCGCAAGACGGCGGCGATCTGCGGAACATACGATGCACTTTCGTTCAATCCCACCACATGCGTCACATTCGCGATGCCGAGCGCGGACAGTTGGGGTGCCCACGGCTTCGTGTGATCGATCACGTGATGCGCGCCGTGTACCAGCACCCATTCCTGACTTTCTTTGCGTGACGCTGTGCCGATCACCGTCAATCCCGTGAGCTGACGTGCGAGCTGTGTGAGGATGGATCCCACGCCGCCCGCGGCACCAATGACCAGCAACACGTTATGTTCGGTGGGATCTACTTGTTGGACGCATAGACGGTCGAAGAGCAGTTCCCATGCGGTAATCGTCGTCAGCGGGAGGGACGCCGCCTCCGCGAAGTCGAGCGACAACGGCATCGGACCCACGATGCGCTCGTCGACGGCGTGCAGTTCGCTGTTACTGCCTGGACGGGTGATGTCACCGGCATACCAGACGCGGTCACCGGGCTTGAAACGCGTTGCCAACGCGCCAGTAGCGACCACCACGCCCGCCGCGTCCCATCCGGCAATACGAGGTTGGCCGTCGCTTGGGATGTCGCCCCCTTTACGCACTTTGGTATCGACGGGATTGACGGACACCGCCCTCACATCGACGAGAAGATCGTAGTCACGGAGTGACGGTTGCGGCAGATCGACGTCTTGCAGCGCATTCAGTTGGTCAATCGGCAGGTTTTGAAAAAAGCCCACGGCTTTCATAGCAGTATTCCTTAAAAGAGCGGGAAATGTTTCCCCGCAACGTCAGTGCGTTTGCATTGCATCACAGTACCTTGATGTTCGCCTGCGATGCCCATATCCGAAGCGAATCTCTTGCTGGGCATCACCGGCGAACAGGGATCGCTATGTTATCTTTCTCGATTACCGAGAGAAATACGGAAAACGAGCAAACAGTTTCTTGATTTCAACGAAAATGGTTCGCTTAGACGACATTGAAATATTTGTGCATGCCGCCGAACTTGGCAGCTTTTCCGAAGCCGCCAGGCAGCTCAACATCGCACCGGGTCACGCGAGCGTGTCTGTACAGAGACTCGAGAAAGCGTTGGATGCGCGCCTGTTCTCTCGGTCGACACGCAGCATGCAGCTATCGGATGCGGGTGAGCGTTACCTGCCCTTTGCCCGCAGCCTGTTGAGCGCGCATGGGCAGGGGGTCGCCGCGCTCTCGAGTGGGCTCGTGGCGCTCTCGGGTACGCTGCGGATCTCTGCCCCGTCCGATTTTGGACGGAATCTGATGTTGCCGTGGGTGGACGAGTTCCAGCACAGTCATCCCAACTTATCGCTCCACTTGCGGACCAGCGACCGAACCGTCGATCTCATGCGGCAGTCTTTGGATGCCGCTGTACGTTATGGCGCGCTGGCAGACTCCTCTCTTGTCGCGATGTCGCTGGTCGAAGGCAACCGGCGCGCATTGTGTGCCGCGCCGTCGTATATCGCGCGTCATGGTTCTCCGGAGAAACCAGAGGATCTTCGCCGCCATAACTGTCTGCGATTTGTGTGGAGTGAGCAGATTCATGAACGCTGGCGGTTTACGGTGCCGGGGGGCGACCGTGTCGTCGCCGTGAGCGGCAATCGCGTCAGCGACGATGCAGATGCGGTCAGGCGATGGGCTGTCGCGGGTGAGGGTCTGATCTACAAATCGCGCCTGGATCTGATACCCGATCTGTGCGTTGGAAACCTTGTCGAAATATTCCCCTCGGCCCATTGCGAGCCATCGCCGCTTCACCTCGTTTGCGCGGATCGCACGAAGATCACGCCTGCCGTTGTCCAATTACATGCGTTTCTTCGACAGCGTTGTGCGGCGTTGATCGGTAAGTACGAGACTGCACGGCAACGCGACAAATGAATGTGCGTTGCTGAAACAGTCTTCGTGCTTTGCTGGATTCGCTGGTTCTGGTCCTCGTAAAGTGAGACCGTTTTGACCAAACGCGAGGTCACACGGTCTGCACGAGGAAGCAGGTGCGTGAGGCAGTCGGATCACTCCGCGTGGGGGTTTGGTGATGCGTCGCCCTCCGGATCTAAAAGGTTGTCGTTCTCCCGGTCCGCCTCCTGGTCTTCATCTTGCTCCCCAGGATATTCCGGTGAACCTCGGACCTCGTCGTCGATCGTGGGCGTTGGCACTTCGCCAGGAATGTTGGGATCCTCGATGTAGTTCTCGTCGAGACCATCGTCCCCAGGGTTTAGCGGGTCAAGGGGGATAGGGCGCATTTCCGTCTCCTCAATGCTGTCGTTGCTCGCAGAAAGCAATTACCGGGCCGCGCTGCCCGGGTATCGCAAACCTGCCTGCGCAGGTTTTCAGCGACAGCGAACCATCAGGGAGTGAAAGGGTGCGGGCGCGCAGAGGGCGGGAGCCAAAAGTGCAGTCGCAACATTGACCGCCTATTCTTATCACTTGTGGGTATGGACCTTGCGAATCACATTGAATGACGACTTTACCTGTGACCTGCTTCGAACGGGTTACAAGTTAGCTAAAGTCGACGTTCCAGCGTTATTTTTCGTTTTTCGTTACGACAACCCAAGGAGACACCATGAGCATATTTGGCGAAATTCTGAGCAAAATTTTCCCTCCGTCACACCCTGCTGTCAGCGCAGCGAGCGCGCCGACGACGCCCGCCGCAGCCCCGTCACCTGCCGCTTCTACCCCGGCAACACCTAATGCGAGTTCATCGCCGGCCCCTGCTGCTTCTGCGCCGCCCGTCGATGTCAATGCGGTGCTGGAAGGGCTGGCAAGCAAACAACCTGAAAAACTGAACTGGCAATCATCGATCGTCGATCTGCTGAAACTCCTCGATTTGGACAGCAGCCACGATGCGCGTCTTTCACTGGCAAAAGAATTGAATTTCTCGGGCGACGCGAACGACTCGGCCTCCATGAATATTTGGCTTCACCGCGCAGTGATGGATAAGTTGGAAGCAAATGGCGGCGTGGTTCCAGACTCGTTGAAGCATTAAACGCGGGCGCTCGGGCGGGTGAGTGGGCCGATTTTGGGTACGGCCGTCTTCCTTCGAAAAGCGCCGATCGTTCGTGGCGGTACGGCGGAGGAGGGTGAGACCGCCCTCGGTATAAATCCGGTATCGCCGTATATATGGTTGGGGCGGTGCGTTGATCGCCGGTCCGCTTACCGACGAGGCAGAGACGGCAACATAAGGGTGTGACGGGACGGCACCGCGCAGCTGATGCAGTGGCAATGGGCACAACTTAAATTAGCGGAGAATGTATCTTGACGAAGGGGGCCACTTCATATATCGAGCGTCAAGCAACTTTTCCGTCGCGGATATCGCGGTGTGATGCCATCTTTTGTCCCGCAACATCCAGCTCGATTTGGCAAATCGTGGCGCTCGATGATTCTGTTATAAATAGGGTTTTATTATCCTTTCCGCCGAAAGCGAGGTTCGTCGGGTGACGCCCCTGAGGGGTACGAATCCGTTGCAGCAATTCGCCATCCGCGTCAAATACCCACACGCTGCCAAGGCCTGGGTGCGCGACATACAAGCAGCCCAATTCGTCGACGGCAAGGCCGTCCGGCCCTACGCCGCCCGACAGTTGGACGAAGAGCCCCGCCTTCAGAACGCTGCCGTCGGGCTTGAAACCGACACTCCAGATGGCGTTGGCGCGCGTCACCGCAATGAGTAAGGTGCGCTCGATCGGATCGAAAACGAGTCCGTTAGGACTCGGAATGTTATCGAGCAGGCAATCCAGTCTGCCGTTGCTATGCCAGCGGAACATACGCCCGCACGAATCATGCAACCCACTGCTTCCTTGATCGGTGAAATAGAGATCGCCGTTCTGCGTAAAGACGAGGTCGTTGACCCCAAGGAACGCAGGGCGTGCGATGTCCTTGAAATAGGGTTCCACTTCATACGTGAGAGGGTCCATCACGAGTATGCCCAGTTTGTTGTCGGCAATGAAAATCCGTCCGTCTGGGTGAATCTTCAGTCCATTCGGCCAGCCTTCATAACTGGCTGTAACCCGGAACTCTCCAGCAGGTGAGACCGAATAGATGTTTCCATTGACAACATCGACACACCATAGATTTCCAGCAAGGTCGAAGGAAGGCCCCTCGAGGAACGACGTGCGAACGGGTCCCGGCTGACGTATCGCGTTCCAGCTCGCGTTGATGTCGGCCGTCTTCAGATGGTCCGGGAGCGCGGCGAACGATGTTGTTTCCCGCTCAAAGTAGTCGGGCCGTCTTGAAAAAAAAGGGTGCATGATGGCAATAACTCGATTAAAGGACAAGGAGAGGCATACGACGCACCGCGATTAAAAGCTATGCGCGATACCGATCGTCATGCCCACTTGTCGAGGCGTGGAGGAGGGCGTGCTATTGAAGCCGTCGCCGATCGAGGCGGTTGCGTTGACGATATCCCCGGCGCCGCTTGTGCTCAAGGTTTTGCCATGAGCAACTTGCACCGTTTGAACGGCGAAGAGCGTCGTGCGCTTGCTTAGCAAGTACACTTCCGACGTCGTCAGTTGATGATAATTTGCGGCGTCGCTCATGCCATTGGCGCGTGCGGCCTTGACAAAGTTGTATCCGACGGCGAAGCTGGCGGCCGGCGTCGGCTGCCAGTGCAAGACGACACCATAGGTGTTGAACACAGCGGTATCACGGAAGAAAGAGTTTTCCCCTGGAATGTATTCCGTATTGGAGTAAGACGCGGAAATGTCCCAGTGCGGCGACAGCGCATAGCCAGTTGCAGCGTTGAAGCGTTGCTGCCCGGCTGCGGTCTGGTAGCCGCTGTTGACCGCCGAGACAACGGGCTGCGTCGTTTGATCGCCGCTCCACGTGCCACCACCGTGAGTCGGATTGTTGATTCGGAGTACGCCGGCCGAGGCGCCGAACGCTCCCGGCTCATAGCGCAGCACGGCGCTCCATGATGCGCCTTGTGCCTGAGCACCAGCGATATTCGAGAAGCCGTACGAGGCGCCGAAGGTGATGCCGGATACGGTTGGTGACCGGTAGACCACTTCGTTGTTGATCCGGAAGGACGCGTCCTGCGCATCGATGTCACCTGGACGCGAGCCGAAAGCGCCTGTCAACCAGATCGGCGCCTCGTACTGCGTCTGTAACAACAGATAAGGCGTGTACTGACGTCCGAATGTGAGCCTGCCGTAGACCGGATTGGACAAGCCGATGAAAGAATAACGGTTGAACAAATCGCCGCTCACGCTAGCGGCACCGTTGTTTGGATTGAAGCCCGCCTGCAAATCGAACAGGATGCTGGTGCCGTCGCCAATATCCTCATTACCGCGCAAACCGAAGCGGCTGGCGCGCCAGCTCGACGTGGTCATCGCCAGCCGCGCCCGTCCGCCCGTGCTACTACCGAGACTGGTCGTGCTGTTCGCATATTCCAACTCTTCTTCGACGACACCGTACAAGGTCACACTGCTTTGCGCATAAGCAGTGCCCGCTGTTGCTGACAGCGCTATCAAACCCATGGCTAATGCCATTGGCTTCGAGTACATGTTGTATTTCATCCAATATTATCGTATTAGTTTAGGAATGCAAATGGATATGAACGAAAGAATCGCGCCCCCTCTGCTGCGCGTCGCCCCATCATTTTGCGTAGTCAGGAAAATCCCGATCGGCTTTGCGACGAAAAGCAGCCCATTCCGCACGTGCGGCGGGGGACCAACTTTGCTGCGAATAGATATGCTTTCCCAGTGCGGCTAGCTTCTCTCGCTCCTCTACACTGATTGTGACCAGTTCTCCGCCGGCTTGCGCGGCAACTTGAATCTGGCTCGCCCGTTCGACCCGCATCATCAAGGCAAAGGCTTCGCCGATTGTCCGACCGACGCTCAGCGTGCCGTGATTGCGCATAAAAAGCACGCTACCATCGCCCAGTGCATTGACCAGATGTGCTAGCTCTGTTGCATCGAGCTCAGTGCCGCCATAGCGGTAGTAGCGGACGCGCCCCGCCAGGATTGCCGCGCCTTGCGAGATCGGCAACAAACCACGCTTTTGAATCGAGACGGCCGTTCCCGCCACCGTATGCAAATGCATCACAGCGCCGATGTCGGGCCGGGCGCGCAGCACGGCGCCATGAATCTTGTCGGCAGCGGGGTTGACGCCGTAGGGGCTATCGCTTAGGGCCCTTCCCTCGGTATCAATTTTGACCAAGGATGAGGCGTCGATTTCTTCGAAAAAACGGCCCAGCGGATTCACCAGATAGGTATCCGGATCGTCAGGCAAGCGCAGCGTGAAATGGGTGCCGAACATATCGTGCCAGCCATTCGCGGCGGCCAGGCGATAGGCCGCCGCGAGGTCGCATCGCGCCTCCCATTCACTTGCAGAAACACCGTGCCGTACGTCGTCTAGTATGGGGTCAATGGATATCATGAGTCTCGCGTGCGCGGTGAAGCAAGGTTTGGCCAACAGCGATAGCCGCGTTATCGGGCTGCTCGCGCATCGTTAGATAGCGCAGGTCGCGATACTGCCGTTCGAGCGCGTCGCCGCGGGCAAAAGCGGTCGGACCGACGATGCGCGCCAGACTGTCGAGAACGAGATTGGCGGTCGCGATCGACTGGTATTTAGCACCGGTAGATGCCAACGGCGCTTGGTCCGGAGCGTGCTTCCACAATGCCGCAGCGCTGCGATACAGGGCCCGGGCACCGGCTATAGCGATATGCAGTGCTCCCACATGCGACTGGGCATGCGGCTGCATGTGTGTGGCGCGTCGGTTCACGGCCATGATCACGAGATCAAGCAGGCCTTGTGAGGCACCGACATATTGCGCGGCAAAACCGAGATCGGCACGGGCAGACCAATTCTCGACCAAATGTTCGTTTGGCTTGCCGATCAAACGATCCCAGGACACCGGGACATTGTCGAAATGCACGGTGGGACTGACGGCTGAACGCATGCCGTACGGATCCCATGCGGTGTGGTCGAACGATACGCCGGGCGCATCGCGGCGAATGGCGAAGGCAAGGCGGTCGCCGTCGATGACGCCAGCGCGCGGCGGCCCGTCTGTTGTAAGTTCGTCGCTCAGGTGAGCATCGACCAACGTCAACAGCCAGCTCGAGGCGGAGGCGAGTGTGCTGTAATTCTTCACACCGCGGACAATCCACCCGTCGCTTCGCCATTGCGCATGCGATTCGTTTCGCGTGCCTCGCGCCGTGCGACCGGGTTCACTGCTGAGCGTGGTCGTTAGTGCGCCGTGTCCGATGACATCGCCGAGAATCGTGCGGCGTTGCGATGGCGTGCCGAGCACATCGATGAAATGCGCGGCATGGCAATGAACCTGCAGGCTGTGGCTCGTCGACAGACAGGTTTCCGCCAAGCGCTCCAACACCACTAGGTAGGCGAGCGGATCATCGCCGCCGACACCGCTGCCTAGGCCGCCCAGATCCTTGCCGATCGCGAGACCGAGCAGGCCGGCTTCTTTCAGGTCCTGCAGGTTTTCGGTCGGCAGCGCTGCATTGGCATCGTAGCCGGCGGCACGCGCGGCGAATCGCTCGTGCGCCAGGTTTTGTGCCAGGCGATCTAATCGTGCTTGTTCGGGAGTGAGGGCATCGCTCATGCTGCCACTCCGCGGCGCGTGGTACTGCTGCGGCCGTCGGTGGAACGGGTTGGGCCGCCTGCGAGCGTGACGCGTCGGACAATGCGCTCAGCCGTGCCGTAGTCATCGACAGCGCGATGCATCGTTGCCCGGTTGTCCCAGATAACGACATCCCCTTGCTTCCAACGCCAACGCACGACGTTTTCATCTTCCGTGGCATGTTGATGCAGGATGGCAAGAAGATGGTCCGAATCGAATTTGCTGAAGCCGACGATCTTCTTGACGAAGTGACCCAACAACAGCGTTGGTTCACGGGTTTCGGGATGGACCGAGACTAACGGATGTTCAGTCTCGATCGTTTCGCTTTTCGATAGCTTCTGATGGAAAGCTGCGGCGGTGTCAGACCCGGCGGGCAACAGGGCTTCGTAATCGAAGACGTTCGAGTGGCGCACCCATAAGGTATCGACGAACGCTTTCAACGGCTCCGGGAGATGTGCGTAGGCGGTTGCGGTATTGGCCCACAAGGTGTCTCCGCCCAGAGGTGGAATCGTTACGCCACGCAGCACCGATATCTTTGGGAAAGTATCAAGGAAGGTCAGGTCCGTATGCCAGGTGCTGGAGCGAGTGTCGCGGCTATCGAGGTTCAGCACCGCTTTTGTGTCGGCATGCGGAGCACGTGCGGGGTGGGGTAGCAAGGGCCCCAATCGCGCCGCAAATGCTTCCTGAATACTGTCGCTCATATGCTGTTGGCCACGAATGAATATGACCTTGTAGCGCAGCAGTGCCTCACTGATCTGCGCGATCTTCGCGTCGCTTAAGGCTTCGTCGATACGCAGATCGTGCAGGATGGCGCCGGTGCGAGCGGTCAGGGGCTCGATTCGCAGCGTGCTCGTGCGATCACCGTTTTGATCGAGCGGCTCTGTCTTCGATGTGGAAGTCGGGGAGGGGGGCGCTTGCAAGCTGAATGTCATGGGAGAGAGAAAGTAGTCATTGCCGATATAGAGTTGCGAGCACGCGCCGAATCAGCGCGCGGCTCCCCGCTTCACCACCGATCGGGCGTAGTCGGCAAACGCCAGTTCGTCCGTGACGGGCTGGGTGAGGCGTTCCATGTGGTAATCGAGATCGTCGAGGAATAGCGCCTGCGCCAAGTGTCGCACCAGGCGCGGTACGCCTTCTTTCAAGCTGCCGATATCACCGACATGTCGGCCGAAGCTGGTGATCGCCGCGAAGTTGAAGCAGTGGATATGACGAACCCATGCTACGTCACTGTGCCGCCCGCTACCGTCGCGCTCACGGGGTTGGAATTCATAGCCCGCGCCCAGATAAGGCGAAAGCGCATTGGCGCGATCGCGTTGATCAGCCGGCACGGCGTCTCGATCAGCCCAGCGTAGGATATGTGGTGCGACTGATGCGAGCTCCGGTCGCAAGCGCAGATCGGACCGGTAGCCGGTTCCCGCGATCACCAAATTGGCCGCAACGTGATTGCCTTGCGAGGTGATCTCGACTTGGCTCCCCCCGTCTCTGGCTACCTCGCGTGCCTGAAGATCGTTACTGCCGAGATGGAGATGAAAATGGTCGTAAGCCGAGGCACGGGCGACCACCTCCGGCGTCGGCCCAGGCGAACGTTCGCGGAAATGCCATGCGAGGTGCCAGCGCGCGGCATCGGGCAAACTATGAAAATTTTCCTGTGCACCTGGATAACTCAATGTGGACATGTTCGACGACGGTGCCAGTCGCTCAGCGCGGCTGAATAGATGCACGGCGCGCGCGCCGGCCTCTAAAGCCGTGCCCGCCGCGTCGAAAGCCGAGGACGCCGCACCAACAATCGCGACGGTGCGGTCGCGTAGCGACGAAAAGTCGATCGCGCTGTCCGTATGTGCGACTAGTGATGCGGGCAAAGACGTCAGCGCGTCCGGAATCAGTGGCGCTCCGCTGCCGCTGATGCCTGTGGCGAGCACGATTTTGCGGCAACTTTCCGTGACGCGTGTGCCGTCTTTTTCGAGGCGCACGCATAAGCGATCGCCGTCCGGTGCGATATCGACAAGCCGCGTGCCGTTGCGTACGACGACACCGGTCGTCTCCGCGAGCCAGCCAATGTAGTGCTTCCATGCCTCTGTCGGGATGCGCGCGAGCGCTTCGTAGGCGTCACGACCGACGGTTGCTTCGTACCAAGCCTGGAACGTCAAAGACGGAATGCCGAGCTCCGGGCCAAGATTGCTTTTAGCAGTGCGCAGATTGCGCATTCTTGCCTTGGTCCGCCAGGTGCTAGTTCGCTCGGGCGGCTGCGCTTCGACGACCGTCGTTCGGTGAATGCCGGCACGGCGCAGCGCGTGGGCAATAGCGAGGCCGCTATGGCCTCCACCAACGATCAGTACGTCATGATCGACATTCACCCGTTCGCGCACCCAATTCGCCGGCTCCGCGCCGAGCCAGCGTAAATCTTCCACTACGCGGTCGTGCAAACGGTGCGGTGTCTCGTTTTCTGTGATTGGCATAAATTTAATGTCGGCGGAGCTGCAAAAGGGCATGAAAGTCGGGGTCATGTTCGACTTGGCGGACAAGGTCGACTTCCCAGTCGAGATAAGCGCGGATTTGTGGCAGAACATCGCCACCGCGTTGCTGGGGGCCCATCCAGACATCGGGATAAACGCGATCGGCGATGCTCTCAGCAATCACCGGTTGGAGCGGCAATGCCGCGTCGCGCCACGCGCGATTGCCTCCCAGAAGGACGCGCACGTTTTGTGCGTCCTTGATCGCATCATCGGCTTGGGCTATTGCCCAATCGCGCCATGCCAGTGCGGCAAGCCTGCCGTCTTCAGAAGTCAGCACCACACGCTTGCCGGGCGCGATATCGCGCGATAGCTGTTGCCAAGTATCGCGCGCCGCCCAGACAGCATCCACAGGATGGGCCGCGCGGAACGCCGGGCTGCGCGATAGATCGACGATGACGGTATCGTTGGGCGAGGCCGTCCGTTCCCGTGCGAGGGCGCTTGCGTCGACGTACGCGTTGCTAGGGATATGAACGAGGTTGCCGTGCGATTCCGTATCTGAACCCCCATCGGGCAGACGGGAGCCTGCAGGGGGCGAGCGCAAAGATGCCGACGCGAACGCCGCACTGGCCGCCTGTGCACTGGCTATTGCGACATCGAAGCCACCGAGACGCGTTAACCAGCAGGCGGTCATCGTGGCGCGAATCCGATCCTCAACGTCGATCAGAATGATGCGGGCTCCGATGACGGGCGCGTGCAGATCGATCTCCTGCACCAATTGACCACCGGCCACTGCGGTTACGCCTTCAAGGAAGACCGTGTCGGGCGACGCCACGTCGCGCAGGTCGAACAAATACAGGGTGTGATCGGCGTCGTTACGCCATTCGGCAATGGCCGCGCTGTCCAGCACCGGTACATCGGGGTTGACCCGCTTGACCGCGGCGCGTGCCCAGTCAAGTGCTTTGCGTGTGGGGGCGGGCGCATAACGTTGCGCACCTTGCTCGCAGGCATATCCAGCGAGGCGCAAGCCGCCGGTGCCATTGCGCAGCGAATATACCGGGTTGGGCACACCGGCATCGATCAGCGATTGCGCACCGATGATGCTGCGTGTCCG
>CAWUJR010000018.1:0-20710 GCA_963922375.1 uncultured Robbsia sp. | reverse complement strand
ACGCGCAAGCGGCTGCCGCGAAAGAGATTTTGAAAACGGTAGAGGCTCAGAAGCTCCGCACGATCCGCGTCAGCATTTCCGATCCGCAGGGCAAGCTGCGGAGCAAAACCGTGCTGCCAAATATGTTCCGTTCGGTCATGAAGAACGGTTTGGATTTCACCTCCGCTCAGTACCATTTCGACTCCGCCGAAGCGATCGCCTATGACCCGTTTACCGGCGACGGCGGCATGGGAATGACCGAGATGGCCGGGTTTCCCGATGCCGTGCTGATCCCGGATCCGCAGACCTTCCGCATCCTGCCGTGGGCCGAGGATTGCGGCTGGATTCAAGGCGATATGTACTTCAATGACGGGCGTCCGGTGCCGTTCGACGCCCGCCACATCTTGCGCAAAGTCACCGCGCAACTGGAGGATGCCGGCTACGACTATGTCGCTGGTCTCGAGGTCGAGTTTTACGTCACGAAAATCGTCGAAGACCACCTGAAACCCGAAGACATGGGCAATCTTGGTGTCCCGCCGACGCCGCCGACGGTGGAAGCGATTGGGCGCGGCTATGCTTACCAGTCCGAGGAGCATCAGGATCGTATCGATACCCTGCTCAATACGCTGGCCCGCCACTGCGAGGCGTTGAAGCTGCCGTTACGGACGATGGAAGACGAAATGGGTCCCGGGCAGCTCGAATTCACATTCGAGCCGCAGTCGGCGCTGGACGCCGCCGACGGCATGACGCTGTTCCGTTCGATGGTGAAACAGGTGTGTGCACGCATGGGCTTGCACGCTACGTTCATGGCGCGGCCTGGCCTCGCCAATTTCTTCGCAAGCGGCTGGCATTTGCATCAGAGCATCAACAACCGCGAAGGCATCAACGCATTTGCCGCGCCGGCGGATTCGTCGACGCTGCTGTCGCCAGTCGGCGAGCAGTTCATTGCCGGCCTGCTCGAACATGCCGTCGAAGGAAGCGTGTTTTGTACGCCCACCATCAACGGCTACAAGCGTCGTAAGCCGAATTCTCTCGCGCCGGATCGTTCCACCTGGGGACACGACAACCGTGCGGCAATGTGCCGTGTTCAAGGTGGCCCGGGCGACGCGTCGTCCCATGTGGAGAATCGCATCGGTGAGCCGGCGGCCAACCCCTATCTCTATCTGGCTTGCCAGATCGCTGCCGGACTCGATGGTATCGAGCGGCAATTGAGCCCGGGTCCGCTGGAAGCAAAACCGTATGAGGCCGCCGACCGTCCGTTGCTGCCGAAGAGCTTGATGGAAGCCCTCGACAAGCTGCGTGAAGGCACGTTCTATCGACGCGCTTTTGGTGAGCAATTTGTGAACTGGTACCTGGGTCTGAAGCAATGCGAAGTCGACCGATTCATGGCTGCCGAACCCGACTGGGCACAAACACCCGATCAGGTTACCGAATGGGAACACCGCGAATACTTCACGCGGTATTGATCACCCGCGACGCCAATCAGAGTCAGACATTCCTATTATGAAACACGAAAAAATCGCCGAACTCGTACAGGAACATCAGGTACACCGGACGCTGTATACGGATCGCCAGATTTTTCAGGAAGAAATGACCACAATTTTCGGTCAGACCTGGACATTCCTCGCGCATGAAAGCGAAATCCCCCTCGCCAACGATTTCATCCAGAAGAAGCTCGGCCTGCGTCCGATCATCGTGACCCGGGCCGCGGACAATTCCGTGCACGCGGTGCTGAACCGCTGTACGCATCGCGGCGCGACCGTCTGCCGTCACGAGACCGGTAACGCCCGTCGCTTCACGTGCCCGTATCACAATTGGACCTTCTCCAATACCGGCGATCTGGTCGGCATTCCAATCGTCTCCGGATATGGCGAAGATTTCGACAAGTCGTCGCTTGGCCTGGGGAAACTGCGTGTCGAAAGCTACCGCGGCTTTATCTTCGGCACCTTCAATCGTGCACTGCCCGATCTCAAGGAACACCTGGGGCAAGCGGCCGTGCACATCGACCAGTGGCTCGACCGCTGGCCCGGCGCGCAATTGTCGGTGCGTCACGGCGCGATGAAGCTGAGCTGCAAAGGCAACTGGAAATTGGTCTACGACAATTCCGCCGACGGCTATCACCCTGGGTTCTCGCATGCTTCGCTGCTGCGCATGCGAAAGGACCGTTACGGGGTAGGCGTCGACATGCAATGGGTGCTCGGCGATGTCGATCAAAGCCTGCAAACGGTCACGGACCTGGGACACGGCAACACTTTCCTCGACCAGCGCGCCGAGATCTCCGATTATTGGTCGCAAGCGGCGCCAATGCCGGGAGAAAACGCCTACGAAACCGTGTTGCGCGAACGCCTGGGCGACGAAAAGGCCAAAGCCGCACTCGACGTAGTGGTGGGCTCGGGGATGAATTTGAACATCTTCCCGAACCTGCTGATCATTGGTAATCAAATCCAGGTGATCGAACCGGTCGACGTCGACCAGACGGTGATGTCCTGGTACGGCACGACCTTGATGGCGGACGATCTGCCCGACGAAGTCAATGCGTTGCGCATGCGACTGCAAGAAGACTTCCCTTCTTTTGGCGAGCCTGATGACGTCGTGAACTTCGAAGAGTGCCAGGCCGGCCTCAATATCCCGGAAATGGAATGGGTCCACACGGGACGCCATCTGAACACAGGCAAGGAAAGCCTGACACCCGAGGGCAACCCGACAAGCGTGGTGAGCAGCGAACTCGCCCTTCGGGCGTTCTGGAAGCAATGGGCCAGCATGATGCGCGAACACGCGGCACAGACATCGCACACGACTGCCGATGCGCACTCATGCCCGGGAGCACGATCGGAATGATGAACATGACTTTGAATGAGATTCTCGCAGACGCCCTGCACTCACACTATATCAACGACGCCTATTACGCGAAGCTGAACGCCGATCTGACCGAGTGGAAGCGCATTGGCATGCCGCTGACGGAGCAGGAACGACAGCGCTATGAGAGCGTCGTCCTGCACGAAAACTGGCTGCTCGACTGTCAAGCGTTCGAAGATTGGTATCAGCTTTTCACGAAAGAATGCGTTTACTGGATTCCCAGTGAGTCGACCGTGAACGGCCATGCCGAGGTCGATCCGCAAAGACATATCGCCGAAGCGTTCGACGATCGTCGCCGGATGGCCGACCGCATCGTGTGGTTACGCACCGGTATCGCCTCGGCCCAGTTGCCGAGATCCTATACGAGCCATATCAGCAGCGGCTTCGTCCGGATCCCCAGCGATACACCGGGCGAGGTGAAGATCCGATCGCAATTCGTCGTCCACGAAATTCGGGGTGCCCATGCTGTCCAGACGGTGTGTGGATGGATGGGGCACGTCTTGGTGGAAATGGATGGCGTGATGAAGATCGATCGGAAATTGGTGGCGCTACTGGACGCCAATCGCGCCCGTCACAATCCTACTTATTTGATTTGATGAAGGCCGAACTTTCATTGCTCGTGCGAGAGATGCGCTATCTCGCCGATCGTGTCGTCGGGCTGACGCTCGCCGATCCGGCGGGAAAGCCTCTGCCGGCCTGGACGGCAGGCGCCCACATCGATCTGCAGTTGCCGTCGGGCGCGACCCGCTCTTATTCGCTGTGCGGCGACCCGGCGAAAGAGACGGAATATCAGATTGCGGTGCTGCGGGCAGAACAAGGACGTGGTGGATCTGCGGAAATTCACGATACGCAACTGGTCGGCAAGTGCCTGTCCGTTTCCACGCCGCGTAACAGCTTCGAACTCGTATCGGCGTCGCACTACGTCTTCATTGCCGGCGGCATCGGGATCACGCCGCTGCTGACGATGCTTCGCGAGGTCATCGAGCGAGAATGTACCTGGGAAATGCATTATCTGGGAAGACGGCGCGCAGGCATGGCATTCCTGCCCGAAGTACAAGCCATGGCCACGGACGATCAACGCGCGGCGGGCCGCATCGGCTTGGATATCGTCTCTGCCGAAGAAGGCCGAATGCTGGATGTGGCGCAGTGCCTGAGTGGCGCACCGGCGCACGCTGCAGTGTACTGCTGCGGCCCCGAGTCGCTGCTGCAAGCCGTCGAAGCGTCGCGTGTCGCCGACCAGACCATTCACCTCGAACGGTTTGGCCGCCCGACATTAGCCACTTCCGACGCAGATGCCAGCGCTTCGTCCGCACTGCCGGCAGTGGAACCAGGCGACAACGGCAGCGAGTGCGATAGCGAGTGCAACCCGGACGGTGACTTCCAAGTCGTTTTACAAAAAACCGGCATTACCGTGCACGTGCCCGCGAACCGCTCGATCCTCGATGTCGTTCGGGAAACGCGGCGTGACCTGACTTTTTCATGCGGCAGCGGCTACTGCGGCACATGTGAAACCCGCGTGCTTCAGGGGACGCCTGATCATCGCGACGAGGTATTGAGCGAAGCGGAGAAAGCCGCCAGCAAGTCGATGATGATTTGTGTGAGCCGATCTTGCCGTACGAAGCTGGTACTGGATCTGTAAGAGAACGATTTTCCACCCTCCGTTAGCAGGTTTGACGGCTTTTGTTTTCCATCGCACGCTACCCATGTTAAAAAAACTCGTCCTCGCTTCTGCCGTCGCCTTCACAAGTGCCCACGCCTTCGCATCGGATGTGTACTTGACCAAAAACACCGAGCAGTGCGCCGATACGAATCCGCAACCCGACGGTTTCCGGCCGGTGGAAGTTGCCTCGTATGCCCGCCTCCAGTCGTTGGCACCGGAGAATATGGGTGACACCACGCGTATCTTCTACGGCAAAGCATCGGACCAGTTTGGCGACCTGCGCTTGCCGAAAGGAAAAGGTCCCTTTCCGCTCGTCATCGTGGTTCATGGGGGGGCGTGGAACGCCTCCGTGAACCTCGACTACTTCAGTTCGGTGGCGGTTGCACTGACCAAGGCCGGTTTTGCGACGTGGAGCATCGAGTATAGTCGCCTTGGCAGCGGCGGCGAGTGGCCGGCCTCGTTCAAAGCGGTCGGCGCGGGTGCCGACTATGCCCGCGTGCTGGCCAAGACCTATCCAATCGATCTGAGCCGTGTGATCTCGATAGGGCATTCGGCAGGCGGCAGCTATGCGTTGTGGCTGGCCGGACGTCATCATATCAAGCCCGGCGCCACCACCTACACGGCGGATCCGCTGAAGCTTCGTGGTGTCATCGCGTTGGACGGCGACCCCGACCTGGCGGCGTTCGCCGCGTTGCCGCGCGGTAAAACCGTCATTGCCCATCTGCTGGGTGCACCACAGGTGTCGGACTGGCAGGCACATCTCGCCGAGACATCGCCGCTCGATCTCTTGCCCCTGGGCGTGCCGCAATATCATCTGACCGAGAACAGCGACCGACTGCCCTCCATCGTGAATTTCATGGAAAAAAGCCGGGCCGCAGGCGATCCTGTCAGCTATGACGTCGTGTGCCCGGCAAACCACATGACCACCTCGGATGCGACGGTGCCGGTGGTCAAAGACGCGATCATCAAAGCGGCAAAGTCGATGCTGCAAGTCAACGAATAACAATACTGACCGAAGATCATGAAAAATCACGCGAATCGCTATCACTTCGTACTCCGTACTTTCATTGCAGTCGGTTCCATCGGCTTTTCTTCGTATGCACTCGCTCAGAGCAGCGTGACCCTCTACGGGATTGTCGATTCAGGATTTTCGTTTAACAGTAACGCCGGGGGGCATCGCCTTTTCCAACAGTCCAGCGGCAATATGCAATCGACGCGTTTGGGCTTGAAAGGCATCGAGGATCTCGGCGGCGGGTATAGCGCTGTCTTCGATCTGGAAAACGGCTTCAACTTATCCACCGGTGCGTTTTCCAATGGCGGGGCCGAATTCGGAAAACGCGCATTCGTCGGCATCAGTTCACGCCAGTACGGAACGGTCACCCTGGGCCGCCAGCCCGATACCGTGATCGACTTCGTTGCCCGTTTTGCCGCATCGAACACCTTCGCGACCGGCTATGGCTCGCATCCGGGCGACTTCGATAACTACAATACCAACACCTACGTCAATAACACCGTCAAGTACCTCAGCGTCGATTATGGCGGATTCGAGTTTGGGGGATCCTACTCGTTCGGCAATCACGCGGGAAATGTCTCACAGAGCCAGATTTTTACGGCCGGCGCGAGCTACGCACGTGGACCGGTTGCATTCGGTGTCGACTACGTCAACACGCGCGACCCGAACTACGCCTACTATTCGGGAGACAATCCGTCCTCCAGCACGACCGCCAGCAATATGACGAATCTCGTCAATACGGGCTACGCGTCGGCGCACACGCTTCAAATAATTGACAGCGGCGCATCGGTACAACTCGGCGCAGCCGTGTTGGCGATGACATACAGCAATGTGCAATATCTCAACCTGGGCGCGGAGAACGGTATCGCATCGCGGTATCACGGGGATGCCGCAAAGTTCCACAATATCGAAGTGAGTGCACGCTATCACGTCACGCCGGCGTTCCAGATTGGCGCCTCGTACGACGGTACCTTCGGCTATGGCGTGAATGGCGCCCACTACAATGCGTTCGCTTTAGGCCTCGATTACGCACTGTCCAAGGCGACGGATCTTTATCTGGTGGGGCTGCATCAGCGTGCAAGCGGCGTCGACTCGACCGGGCAGAAAGCGCGGGCGCAGATCTTCGCGATGGCTGCGGCCACTGGCCAGCATCAGACCGGCGTACTCATCGGTATGCGGCATAAGTTTTAACCGGGGCGGCCGATAAATCGATGCAGCGCGCCGGCCGGCACGGTAATATGGTCGACCTTCGATTACCTTTGACTACGATGCCGGGCCGAAAAGAGAAAGTGACCGTCGACACTGTCGCGCAGCGTATCCGCAGCGCGCGGGACAAGGTCGCGCCTGCCGAGTTGAGCGTCGTCAACTACCTTTTGGACCATTATCCGGTGGGCGGTCTCGTTCCCGTCGCCGAACTGGCCGCCAAAGCCAACGTCAGTCCGCCGACGGCCCTGCGCCTGGTCAGCAAACTCGGTTACCCAGGCTACGCCGCCTTTCAGAAAGCACTCCGCGAGGAAGTATCGGCCCGGCTCTTTTCGCCGGCAGAAGTCTATCCGGCGCAAGGCAGCGATGGGATCGATGGGAGCGGCGGCAAGTCGCCGGGCAAGCGCCACGCCCCGGCGCGACAAACGGCGGAGGCGCGCTTTCGCGATGGCATGCATGACACCTATTCGCGCCTGAGCGATGAGGAATTGGACAAGACGGTCGCCATCCTGTCGGACCTGAAGCGCCGCATCGTCTTGCATGGAGGCCGCGTCAGTTGGGTGCTGGCCGCTCATCTCGGCGGCTATCTGTCGATGCTACGCCCGAACATCCATGTTGTCGGCAACGATTCAGGCGAGCAGATTCGGGCCATGATGGACATCGATGAATCGAGCGTGGCCGTCATTTTCGATTTTCGTAACTATCAACACAGTTCAATCGAATGGGGACGGGATGCGAAACGCCGCGGTGCCCGGGTCATCTTGTTCAGTGATCGTTATCTGTCCCCGTTGGCGGCCGTCGCGGATACGATCATGACGACGAGTGTGACGGGGGTGGGGCCCTTCGATTCGATGACTTACAGTTTTTCCTTGGTCGAGCTCATTATCTCATTGGTCGCGCTCAAGCTGGGTCCCGATGCCAGAAGACGTTTAAAGACCTTCGAAGAGATGCAGTTGACGGTGGATGCGAATCAAGCTGAGCGTCAGGCGCGCGCGAAATCGTAGAAGGTGCCTTGCGACAGCGTTCGCGAAGCAACTCGGCGCGCCGCTTCAATTGGTCGTCGTCAAGGCGGCAGATATCGCCGGGGAGAAGGTCGACATTCACCAGGCAGACGTTGGTTTTTTCGCGATCGATCCCAAGCGAGTGACCTTACCCCGGTAAAGCGTGCCGTTGGAAACTAGAGAATCCAGCTTCACTCCAAGCGCACTCAAGTTTCAGCACAGGAGCATGATATGCAGCATACTGACAGAAAGTCGCTTTTTGCTCGAATCGCCGTTGTCGTCACGGTAGCATCGGCTTTATCGACCGCCGATGCTGCATCCATTAACCCGCCGTCCGGCAGCCTCACGTTGGAAACCGTGGCATCAGGCGTCCAAATATACGCGTGCGAATATGACAAGGACCACCGGTTGAGCTGGACGTTCAAATCCCCTCGTGCCACGCTTTACGACACCAATGGTCGCGCCGTGATTGAACATTCCGCAGGACCCACTTGGGCGGCGAATGACGGCAGTCGCATCGTCGGCGAACTCGTGGCGCAGGTGCCGAGCGAAGCGCCCGACAGCGTGCCGCAATTACTCCTGCGGGCAAAAAGTGTCGGTGGCAGTGGCCTCCTTGCAGGCATCACGTATGTGCAACGTGTCAAAACGCAGGGAGGCGTCAAGCCCGTTGCGGCTTGCACGGAAGCGCATCAGATTGGCGACTCCCCCTACCTTGCTGTGTACCGCTTTTATCAGTGATAATGGACCGCTCGTCCGTCGGTCAGCGTCCGGCAACTATGCATGCTATCGCGCTGTTAGAGACGTTGACATCTCGAATGGCCCTGGTCTCGGCTCAGAGGCAACGGGTCAGTGCCTACCCACGATGGAACCAATCCACTGCTGCCGGCGCACAAATGCATACAAAGCATCCGAAACGGTACACCCAGTCGGGCAGGCTTCGTGGTCGTGTCCGCGTCTGAACGTAGGAATAGCTATCTCGCTCAGGCAGTCCTTGACGAAGAACCGCCGCAGTTTTTCGTTCGAGCAGCGAAACCACCGCCATCACGCCGCGGTTTTCTTTTTGGTTTTTGCTTTGTTCACAGGCCTTGTCCAAGCGACGGCTTGCTGTTTTCATGTCATCCCCCGTTTTCTTTCGATGAGCGCTCTAATGGCGTTTTCGACGTCTGCAGTAGCAACTGGATGTCGGGGCTAGATCGGTGCATGGAGCCGACGTTCCCCCGACAATTCAGTAGGTGACATTAGCGCACGTCTGAGGCGTGCGCTCCGTTCGGAATCGCTCACGCTCACCGCTCACGATTCGCGCTCGTGATTCCCGCAACGCTGTTAACCAGCGCGAGCGTGGGCACATACAACGCCATGTAAACGATAATCGTGCGGGTATCGCGAGATCGAAGCACTGCAATATACCGATGTCCATCCTGTGACGATGCGCCGGCAAGCCGCGCAGGCCGACCCGCTGGTCACCGCCGAGAACACAGAGAGGATCACGCAAGTAGCCGCATACCTACCGACCATGGTCCCCTTCACCGACCGATCAGCCAGACGAACTCCGCCGATATTGCCGGAATCATTCCGACACCGATCAACGCGGGCGCCCAAGGCACGAAGCCGTCGGACACCTGCGTCACGAGGATGAGCGTGGGGGCTACATAACTGCAGACAAAAAACAAACCACCGATCACGCGGATCGAGGACCTCAGCGATCCACGATCTTTGCTGGCAAGAACAGCACGAGCAGCGCGCCGAAGAGCATCGCGCCGGCCATCGTGTAGAGGCCGGTATTGATGCTATGGGTCAGATCCTTCATGAAACCGATGAAGTAAGGCCCGGCAAAGCCTGCCAGATTGCCCACCGAGTTGATCAGGGCAATGCCTGCGGCCGCTGCCGCCCCACCCAGGAAAGCCGTCGGCAAGCTCCAGAACATCGGCAAGGTCGACAGCCCGCCCATCGCTGCGAGCGTGAGGCCAACCATCGCCAATATCGGCTGGTGACCGAAGACGGCAGAAGCGATCAAGCCGACGGCACCAAGCGTGGATACGAAGACGAGGTGCAAGCGGCGCGCGCGCGTACGGTCCGCATGCCGGGAGACGAGCCACATGGTGATGACGGCTGCGCCATATGGGATCGCGGTGAGCAGACCAATCGTGAGCGGATCGGTCACACCCGTCGACGACACGAGCGTTGGCAGCCAAAAGCCGACGGTATAAAAGCCGCAAATCATGCAAAAGTAAATGGCGGTCAACAGCCAGACCCGACCATTGGTAAAGATCCCCTTCATCGAATGACCTTCGTGATGCGTGGCGTCCACCCGAATTTGCTCGGATAGGAGCGCACGCTCATCGGCAGACAGCCATTTCGCTTTGTCAATTCCATCGGTCAACACGAAGAACGCCGCGATGCCCACCAATATTGACGGTACGCCTTCGAGAAGAAACAACCACTGCCACCCCGCGAGCCCCGACGCACCGCTGAACGTATGCAGCAGATAACCGGAAACGGGGCCACCGATCAGTCCGGACAGCGGTACCGCCATCGCAAACGCGGCGAACATCTTGCCGCGGCGGTGAGACGGATACCAATAGGAGAGGTAGAGGATCACGCCAGGATAGAATCCCGCCTCGGCCAGCCCGAGCAGGAACCGCATCACATAAAAAGCCGTGGGCGTCGTGATAAACGCCATGCCCGACGAGATGATGCCCCATGTGATCATGATTCGGGCCATCCAAAGGCGCGCGCCCACCTTATGGAGGATGATGTTGCTCGGTATTTCGACCAAAAAATAGGCGATGAAGAAGATGCCCGCACCGAGCCCGTAAACGGTATCGGAGAAGTGAAGGTCGGTCGACATCTGGAGTTTCGCAAATCCGACGTTCACGCGGTCCAGATAGGCGACCAGATAGCAGATCATCAGAAACGGTACGATACGCCGCGTGACCTTGGCATAGGTACGCGCTTCAAAAGCGCTCCGATCAAGCGCTAGCGGGGAATCGAAGGTTTTTTCCAGCACGGCCTGTCTCCTTGGCGAAGGCGGTACGATGCTTTGGCAGCATTCTGATATGCACGATATTCTGACGCCGATCGCGCGTGACAATTTGTATGATGACCATACATAATAAAACCGTCTGCTTGGATCTTATGGGAGAAAAAGTTACTGTGTCAATCGAGGTCTTTCCTGGATGCTGCAACCGCTGCGATGCAGCGCCCGCTCTACTACGCTAGTACTGTCATGAATACGTCACTCTCCGCTTCCCCATCGGCATTCGACGCCGTCAACGTCACGAGCGCGGGCACGCGTGCAGATCGTGTGACGACGGTGTTGCTCGAAAAAATCAAAAGTGGCGAATTTGCGATTGGCACTCGCCTGCCTACCGAGCAGGTCATCTGCGAACGACTTGGCGTGAGCCGCACGGTGGTACGCGAGGCGATGTCCCGGCTCAAATCCGAAGGTTTGGTAGAAGTGAGGCAAGGTAGCGGTACGATCGTGCTCGATCCGATGCGGGCCACGGCGTTTCGTCTTCAAATCGATCCTTACGAGTCGGTGGAAGCGGTGTTGCGCGTCACCGAATTACGACTCGGGATAGAAGCCGAGGCGGCCGCGCTCGCTGCGCAGCGACGCACGCGCAGCGAACTCGCCGCGATAAAGCGCGCATTGTTGGCCATCGATTCGGCGGTCGAGAAACGGCGCGAGGGCGTCGACGAAGATCTCGCCTTCCATCAAGCAATTTCGCATGCGACGGGCAATCCGCTGTACCCGCCAATGACCGACTATCTCGGGCCTTTCGTTCACGCGGCGATTCGCGTCACGCGCACCAATGAGGCGCGCCGCCATGACTTCGCCGCGCAAGTCCGCGAGGAGCACTTCGCGATCTACCAGGCTATCGCCTCCCAAGACGCGGAAGGCGCTCGGCAAGCCGTGATCACGCATATTGACAATGCGGGGGGCCGCATTCAGGCGGCCGATCCGACCTTCTGGTTGGACGCAGGCACAACGGCGTCACGGCCCCTGCTTGCGCAAAACACGCAGGCAGCAAAAAAACGCGTCAGCCGGCGCTAAGCGGATGCGGCGGTGGGGACGCGGGGCATTCGCCGCTTCCATCGGTTTCATTGATGCCCCGTGAATTAGAGGAAGAGCGTAGCGTTCAATCGCGTTAATTGATAATATCATCATACAAATTTAAGGAGTGACCTACGCTGTCACGGCAGACAAACAGGAGACAAGCATGAGCATGACTATCGTGGTGACGGGTGCGGCCGGCTTCCTTGGCCAACGGCTGATTCGCACCTTGCTGACACGCGGCGAGTTGAACGGCCCAGACGGCAAACCGAGACCTATTACGCGAATCCTTGGTTTCGACGTCATCCGACCGAGCGGTATCGACGACCCTCGGTTTGAAGCCTGTGCCGGCGACATTGCCGATCGGGCGGAGATCGAAAAGCTGATCGATGCGAACGTCGACAGCGTCTTTCATCTCGCTGCCGTGGTATCAGGTCAGGCGGAGGAAGACTTCGATCTCGGCATGCGCATCAACTTCGACGCGACGCGCGCCATTTTTGAACGTATCCGTGCGCTGGGGACCCGCGCGCGCGTGGTGATGACCAGCTCAGTGGCCGTGTTCGGCCAGGCATTGCCCTCGACGGTCGATGACACACACGTTTGGGCACCACAAAGTTCTTACGGCACCGAAAAGGCGCTCGCCGATCTCCTGCTCGCCGATTACAGCCGTCGCGGATTCATTGATGGACGAAGCCTGCGCATGCCCACGGTCGTCGTGCGTCCGGGCAAGCCCAATCGCGCGGCATCGAGTTTCGCGAGCGGCATCATCCGCGAACCGCTGAGCGGCGTCGACGCCGTGTGTCCGGTGCTCCCTAATACCCAACTCTGGCTGATATCGCCCGATCGCGCGATCGACAATTTGGTACACGGTCATGATCTGAGCGCCGACGCGCTGAGTGCCGGACGCGTCATCAATATGCCTGGTCTGTCTGTATCGGTCTCCGCAATGCTGGCGTCGCTGCGCCGCGTTGCCGGTGACGCCGTTGCGAATCGCGTTCGTGTCGAGCCGGATCCGGCCATCGAGCGCATCGTCAATTCCTGGCCGGGCAATTTCTCTGCGGGGTATGCGCGCGCACTCGGCTTCGTCTACGACGCAACGTTTGACGATGTCGTACACGCGTTTATCGCGGAAAGCGCCCACGCCTGAACGACCGTCTCCTGCTTCTGACCTTGTGCCGGGAGCCGGAGCGCGTCGACACCGCACAGCGGCACGATGCATAACATCACGTCATGTCTGCCCAAACAATTCGGGGATTGCGACCGCAAATATGACCGTCTACATTTTCCTCGACGCCCAAATCACTCAGGAGATTGCCAGTCGTGGAAAAATTCCGCTTGATTCCGATGGCCGCAGCGATATTGATCGCGGCGACGGTACTGCCCTGCGGTATGTCGTCGGCATTCGCCGCGGGTCAGATCACCTTCGTGTCCCAAGGGGGCGCCTATCAAGAGGCACAGACCAAGGCCATCCTGGACCCGGCAGCGAAGCAGTTGGGTATCACGGTCAACCAGGACAGCATCCCCGATGCCTATCCATCGATCAAAGCGCAGGCCGCCACCAGCAAACCCATCTGGGATGTGATCGACACGCCAACCTCCAATTGCCTGCGCGGCGGTCGTGAAGGCTTGGTCGAAAAGCTCGATTTTTCCAAGATCCCAAATGCGGCGGCCATCCCGGCGCAATACCGTACGCCGTACTCCGCCGCCTATGAATTCTATTCGTCGGTGATCGGCTATAACAGCAAGACGCTGAAAAAGGTGCCTGCCAGTTGGAAAGATTTCTGGGATGTAAAAGACTTCCCGGGCACCCGGGCATTGCGCAACGATCCGATGACGACGCTCGAAGCGGCGTTGCTCGCCGATGGTGTTCCTCGCGACAAGCTCTATCCGTTGGACGTCGACCGTGCATTCAAGAAGCTCGCCGAGATCAAGCCGAACATCACCGTCTGGTGGACATCGGGCGGTCAGTCGGCGCAATTGCTGCATGACGGCGAGGTGGATATGGAGATGATCTGGAACGGCCGCGCGAGCGCGGTACGCAAGGATAACCCGGACATCGCGTTCACATATAACGACGGGTTGCTGCAGGATACCCAGTTGTGCATCGTCAAGAACGCACCGAATATGGCCAATGCGGTGAGCTTCTTGAACGCCGCGCTGTCGCCGGAACTACAAGCCAACCTGCCGCTCTTCATCGATTACGGCCCCGGCAATCCGGCTGCATTCAAGACCGGAAAAATCACCCCGCAGCGTGCTGCGGAACTGCCTAGCGCACCGGCTAATGCAGCCAAACAGGTATTGGTCTCCGAAGAATGGTGGGCATCGCCAGCCGGTATTGCTGCCAAGGAACGTTGGCTGAAGTTCATGCAATAACGCAGCGTGGCTGATGAAGAGGCATTCAATACAAGATGAAGCAAGCCACCCTTCCTACCGCCGACTACCTGATCCTTGGCGGCGGCTCCGCCGGTTGCGTGCTGGCCGCCCGTCTTTCTGAGATGTCGGGAAAATCCGTCTGGTTGGTCGAGGCGGGTCGCGATCTCTCGGCGTCCACGATGCCGCCATCGGTTCGCAGCCGCTATCCCGGGCGCGCGTATCTTGACCTTCGCAATATCTGGCGACATCTGCAAGCCAGCATGGGTTCGCCGACATTAAGACGCTACGAACAAGCACGCGTGCTAGGCGGCGGCTCCGCGATCAACGCGTTGATGGCCAACCGCGGGGCACCGGCCGATTACGATGAGTGGCAGGCATTAGGTGCCGATGGCTGGTCGTGGCAGGACTGTCTGCCGTATTTCAAAAAACTCGAGAACGACTGCGACTTCAGCGGCGAATTGCATGGCTCACAGGGCCCACTCCGCGTCAGTCGACCGGCTCCGGAGCGCGTCTCGCCGTTCGTGCAGGCCGTGATCCGCACGCTCGATCAGCGCGGTTACCCGCATCGCCCGGATCAGAATGGCCCGTGGGAAGACGGCGCCTTCGTCGGTGCGCTCAGTGTCAGCGCGAACGGCGAACGAATCCCCACGTCGGTGTGCTATCTGGACGACGCCGTCCGTGCGCGTAGCAACCTGACGATTCTCACCGACCACGCGGTCGATCGCGTCCTTTTCGACGGCAAGCGCGCGATCGGTGCGATCGTCCAGGATGCCCAGCGGACAGCAAAGGTGCTGCACGCGCGACAGGTGATCGTGTGCGCCGGCGCGATTCACAGTCCCACGATCTTGCTGCGCAGCGGCATTGGACCAGCCGCCGATCTACAAGCGATGCATATTCCGGTCATTGCCGATCGGCCCGCCGTGGGCGGCAACCTGATGGAGCATCCATCGATTGCGGTGTCGGGCGTACTCTCCCGGGTGGCCCGCGTCGCGTACGGCGACGAACATCACGAGCAGGCGATCGTGCGTTATTCGTCGGCGTTACCGGATACCGTGCCAGGCGATATGCATGGCGCGATCCTGTCCCGATCCGGATGGCACTCGATCGGCAAGCGATTGGGCACGATCTATTTCTGGGTCAATAAATCGTATTCGCGCGGTCGGCTCACCTTACGTTCTGCGAACCCGGACGACGAACCTCGCGTCGATTTCAATCTGCTCAGCGACCGTCGCGATCTCGACAGGCTGAAGGCAGCCATCCGTTTTGGCGCACAGACGCTTGGCGCACCCACGATGCAGCGCTATTGCAGTGTGCTGTTCCCATCGACGTATTCGCCGCGCGTGGCTAAAGTGGCGGTCCCCGGGATGTGGAATGCGCTGCAGCGAGGGTTGTTGAGCGGCTTGCTCGATATCGCCTGGCCATTGCGGCGTTGGTTGATCAGTCGGTTGGTGACGCAGGGCGTGACCTTGCAGGCATTGCTGGACGACGACGCGATGCTCACGCAATTCGTCAAGCAGTCGGCGGGCATTACCTGGCATCCTTCCGGCACGTGCCGGATGGGGCGAGTCGCGGATCCGTCGGCAGTGACGGACGCCACCGGGCGTGTCCATGGCGTCGACGGTCTGCGCGTGTGCGACGCCTCGCTGATGCCGTCGATCCCCTGCGCGAACTTGAATGTGCCGACCATCATGATCGCCGAACGTATCGCCGATATGATCAAGGCGGAAGCGTCGCCACCCGAGCGGGTCATTGAATAGCGCGAAACGTATCTAGCGCCAGCGCTGTCGTCATCGCCAGCGCCGTCATCATTGCCAACGCTAGCGTTGTTACCAGCGACTCGCCTGCGCCATTGCCTTACTCTGCACCGTAACCGATGATGCCTTTGACTTCGAGAAACGCATCCACACCCCACTCGCCGTATTCGCGGCCGTTGCCGGACTGTTTATAACCGCCGAATGGTGCCGCTGGATCCCAAGCTGGATAATTCAGGTACACCCCACCCGCGCGCAATCGACGGGCGACGCGGCGCGCATGGGCGATATCGGTCGATTGTACATACGCGGCCAAGCCGTACACGGTATCGTTCGCCAACGCGATGGCATGCGCTTCGTCATCGTAAGGGATGATGGCCAACACCGGTCCAAAGACTTCTTCACGCGCGATCGTCATCGACGGCGAGACATTCGCAAACACCGTCGGCCGCACAAAATAGCCCCTCTCCAATCCGTCTGGCCGTCCCAAACCGCCGACGACGAGTTGCGCGCCCTCTTCTATGCCAATAGCGATCAAATGTTGAATGCGCGCATACTGCGTCGCACTGACCACGGGGCCGAGCGTGGTGCCATCGGCATCGGCGAGTCCGACACGATGGGCGAGCGCTGCAGCACGCGCGATATCGACGACCTCGTCGAGGCGTTCCGCCGGTACCAACATTCTTGTCGGCGCATTACAGGACTGACCGCTGTTCCCCAAACAGCCATTGACGCCGGCGGCGACGGCCACCGCGAAATCCGCATCGGGCAACAAAATATTCGCAGACTTGCCGCCTAACTCCTGGTGCACGCGTTTCACGGTCGGCGCCGCTAACTTGGCGATCTCGATACCGGCCCGGGTCGAGCCGGTGAACGACACCATATCGACGTCGGGATGCGCTGCCAGCGCGGCACCTACCGTCGGACCGTCGCCGTTCACCAGGTTGAAGACGCCCGGGGGCACGCCAGCCGCGTCCAGGATTTCCGCCAACACCACTGCATTCAACGGCGCGACCTCGCTCGGTTTGAGCACCATCGTGCAGCCAGCCGCGATCGCCGGCGCGAGCTTACAGACGATCTGATTGATCGGCCAGTTCCACGGGGTGATCAGCGCCACGACGCCGACCGGTTCTCGAACCACCCGCGTCGTGCCGCGCTGCGATTCGAAAGGGAACGTGTCGAGCGTCTTGAGCAATTGTTCCAGATGCCGCTTGCCGATGCCGGCCTGCCACGCGTGCGCCAGCGCCGCTGGCGCCCCCATCTCTTGCGACACGATACGTGCGAGATCGTCATAACGCGCCATGTAAGCGTCCAGAATCCGACGAATCAATGCGGTTCGCGTCGCGATCGACGTCATGGAGAATTCGGCAAATGCCGTCTTCGCCGCACTGACGGCCCGGTCGACATCGGTTTGCGTGCCCATTGCGATCTCCGCGATCGGCAACTCGGTCGACGGGTTGATGACTTCCAGTCTTGCTTGAGACGACGGGGCTACCCAGTGACCGCCAATATAAAATTTCAGTGCATTATCCACTTCATATCTCGCATTAAGAATCGCGGCGATGCCGCTCGACTAACCTAAGCTTGCGACGCCGACGACTTGCGCGTCAGCACCATAATGGCGATCAGACACAACGTCAGCGCCGTCAGCAGCGTGCTGATGGCGGCGATGGTCGGATCGATTTCATCGCGCAGCGCGACGAACATCTTGCGCGTCAGCGTTTGATGACTGCCGCCGGAGATAAACATGGCCAGCACCGTTTCGTCGAGCGCCTGAATGAAAACAAAGATGGCGCCTGCTACCACGCTCGATTTAATTTGCGGAAGCGTGACGGTCATAAAGCTGCGAAACCGGTTCATACCAAGGCTGCGCGCAACCATCTCCTGCACCGGATCGAAGGTCCGAAGATCCGCGCCGACAGCGATCAGCACATAGGGCAAACCCAGCATGCTGTCCGCCACGATCAGGCCCGCCATGGAATTGACACAACCGGTCTGCGAGTAGACGAAGAACACGCCCACCGCGACGATAATGACCGGCACCATCAGCGGCAGCATCAGCACCGTGCGCAAGTAACGGATCATCGGATGCGTGCCATATTGCAGCCCATACGCTGCAGCCACACCGATTGGCGTAGCGATCACCGACGCGCTGACCGACGCGGTCAACGTGGTGCGTGCCGCATCCATCCAGCCGGGGTTGCCGAGGAAGGCCTCATACCAGCGAAACGAGTACGCTGGCGGCGGAAACGTCATAAAACTCGTGTCCGAAAAGGACAACGGCACGATGATCAAGATGGGGGCGATCAGAAACAAAAGGATCAGCACGACCCATGCGTACAGACAGAGCCGCCCGACCGACACACGCGTCTTCGATATCGGCCCCTTCATCACCTCCATCACGCGCATCGCGTTTTTCGCATGCATCGCATTCATCGCGCCCCCAATGTCTTTTCCAACGGAATGATCCGGCTGGCCGCATAGAAGATGCCGAACACACAGACCAGCAGTACCACGCTGACAGAACTTGCCGCCCCCCAGCTGTTATAGAGCGAGACGTTCTGACTGACAACCTGGGACACCATGATCGACTTGCCGCCGCCCATCAGTTCCGGCGTGATGTAAAAGCCGAGGCACAGGATGAACACCAGCGTCGATCCCGCGAGCACGCCGGACAGCGACAACGGAAAGAACACACGCAGGAATACGTGCCATGGCGAGCCGCCGAGACTGGCCGCAGCCTGCGACAAACTCTTTGGAATCTTCTGCATCGACGAATACAGCGGTAACACCATGAAAGGCAGCAGAATGTGGACCGACGCGATCGTGGTGCCGAGCTGGTTATAGGCCATCTGCAAAGGATGATCGATCAGTCCGGTCGACATCAGCAGCTTGTTGACGACGCCGGTGCGTTGCAGCAGCACCAGCCACGCGTAGGTCCGCACCAGCACACTGGTCCAAAACGGCAACAGCACCACGCCCAAGACCAGCGTCGCCAGCTTGGGCGGCAGGGACGACGCGACATATGCCACCGGATAGGCCAGTAACAGGGTCAGCGCTGTCACGATGACGCTGAATTTAAAAGTCGTGCCGAACGTCGCGAGATAACCGCTTTGCGTGAAAATGCGGCGATAGTTCGCCAGCGTGAAATGACCATCGACGTCAATCGACTGCCACGACAACCAGAGCAGCGGCAAGACCAGCAATAACACGATCACCGATAAGGCCGGCGTCAGCAACAGTAGCATCGTGCGGTCTTCGCGGCGTCGATGGCGGCGAGACGGATCGGACAGCGCGTTGCGGGGAGACGCCGATCCAGCGTCGGTTGACAGAATCGATGGCATCATCCCTCCAGACCGAGAAGCGGGCGGGTGGAGCGGCTCGGTTGAACTTGGGCGCGGCGGTCATGTACACGGGTCATCATCACGTTCTCGTCTTCCACTACCGATTGAAGGATCACGCTTGCGTACGGCGAAAGTCACTGCGGCACTGCTTCGTTTCCTGGCGCGTTTATTCGCGATCGCCTATTCGCTCATACGCCCACCGCATCGAGGAGCTGATACCACCCCGCCACCAGACGGACTGCCGGCGCACGCAAGCCGTGGAACGGCACGGGTTTCAGACCATTCGCAGATAACAGCGACAACACGGGTTCCTCGCCCATCGCCAATGCCGCTGCGTGCTGGCCGAGCAGACTCGCCATCGCCACGCCCGCCCCGTTATACCCCAGACAAAATGTTATCGCCGCGTCAGCGCGACCGATGTGCGGCAATGCGTCGAAAGTCATGCCCACATAGCCGGACCAACCAAACGCCACCGGCACCGACGTCAGATCTGGGAACAGTTGGATCATCGCGCGTCGTAACGCCTCCAGACCGCCCGACTGCCCTTCTTTGCCGAACGCGTCCCGTCCGCCGAACAGCATGCGAGCGTCGACTTTGCGAAACCACTTCATCATTCGTCGCGTTTCGGTGTAACTCCGACGAGCAACCATCAGCCGTGCATCGATGTCCGGCGACAGCCGTTCGGTAGCGATCATTGCACTGCGGAATGGCACGAGTGTCGTGTGATACGTGGCCGTGGCAGCGCTCAGGTTCGAGTACGCATTCGTGGCCACGATCAGTTTCTTCGCGCGCACGGTACCGGTCGGCACTTTCAACAAGAGACTGGCATCCGCACGATCGCCTTTGCGGATGGCCTGTACCGGCGTCGATTCATAGATCGGCACGCCGCGCGCCGTCAACCCCGCGGCCAAGCCGCGTATATAACGCAACGGCAAGATGGTGCCCGCGTCGGCCGACAGTACACCGCCGACAAAGGCGGTAGATCCCGTCTCCGCGGCCACTTCCGTGGCCGACAGTACACGCATCGATGTATCACCCAACGCACCCGCGACCCATTCCGCTTCTTGCTTGATGGCCGCGAACGCGCGTGAGTTATGGGCGCAGCGCAGACTGCCCGTCGCCTCATATTGAGCGTCATCCAGGCCGTACGCATCGATCAGCGCCTCGACCGCCCGCACACCGTCATGCGCCAACGCATGCATCGCTTTCGCCGTCTCGATGCCGTGCGCCGCGGCGATTGCCGAAAACGACTGGCGGAATTTCGACGACACCACGCCACCGTTCCGTCCACTCGCGCCCCACCCCACGGTGTTCGCATCCAGTACGGCCACGTCGACGCCGCGGCGTTGCAGCGCATGTGCCGCGCTGAGTCCGGAATACCCGGCGCCGATTATTGCGACATCGACATTCAGATCGCCCGACAATGCCCCGCCCTGGCTCACCGGCGACGGCGTCGCGCCCATCCACTGCCACAGTG
>CAWUJR010000017.1:0-20991 GCA_963922375.1 uncultured Robbsia sp. | reverse complement strand
GACACCGGCGACACCGGCGACACCGGCGCGCCGACCGGATCGCGGTCGTACGAGCTGGCCGAAGCTATTCACGACGAAGCGCTGCATATGGTGAGCCTTGTCAGCAATCTGCTGGATATGGCGAGGCTCCAAGCCGCTGGCGTGCAGTTGAATCTGCAGTGGCTGACGGCGGAGGAGGTGATCGGTGCGGCTTTGGCGGGATGCCGACGGATGCTGAACGGCCGCAAGGTCCACGTCAATATGGCCACCGATCTACCGTTAATCAAACTGGATGCGGTATTGATCGAACGTGTGTTCGTGAACCTGTTGGAGAACGCGTGCAAATATGCGGATACCGAGCAAGCACTGACGATCGATGCAGTCGTCACGCAAGAGGGCGACCAACACTGGCTTGGCATCTCGATCAACGATATCGGCCCTGGGCTGGCCCCGGGGTCGGAAGCTGCGATCTTTGAGAAGTTCACCCGCGGTCATAAGGAGTCGTCGACACCGGGCGTCGGCTTGGGCCTGGCGATCTGCGGCGCGATTGTCGAAGCACATGGGGGCAAGATTGGCGCACGGAACAGAAAGGGTGCCGACGGGAAGGTGATCGGTGCGAGCTTCTGGATCCTATTACCTGCGAACGAATCGCCACCGCCAATCGCGATGCCCGATATGGCCGATGCCGATGCCGACGTGCATGTCGATGCCGACGTCGATGTCGATGTGCACCCCCGTGTTGCGGGTGACGCTGTCGTACCCCGCAGCGCGATGGTGACCGCGCCGAAATAGCGCGTGGCCGTTATCGCCCGCCCCGCTTGCGGTGCGATTCTTGCTAATGGGTGTATCTCTTCTCTTCGTTGGAACGGATCGCCTTATGACGCTCGAACTCTCGCTTCTTGGTTGGACGCTGTTGCTGGCGTTGTTTCAGATCGTGCTGCCAGCCATGCTACGGAACCGGGAAACTGGTGTCAGCTACAACGCCGGTCCCCGCGACGAAGAAGGACCGCCGGTCGGCCGTCTCACCGGCCGGATGATGCGCGCGCGGGGCAATCTGTTGGAAACCTTGCCGATATTTGCCGCCGCCGTGCTGATCGTGCATGTCGCGGGCCGCGAGGGGACGCTCAGCCATTTCGCCGTCTGGCTCTATTTCATTGCCCGTGTTGTCTATGTGCCGCTGTACGCGGCGGGAATCCCTTACCTGCGGTCGCTAGTCTGGTTGGGGTCGCTCATCGGCATCGTTCTTCTGTTGGTGACGATGTTGTAATGCGCGTCATGCCAGCGCCTGCAGAAGGTAGCGGATGAAGCTATCCAACTTGGGCCGTGGACGTCGATCGGGTAAATACACCAGGTGAACCGGTCGCACCGGAGGCCAATGTGCCTGCAGGACTGGCACAAGCGTACCTGCGGCGATGTCGTCCACGAGCAGCACCTCCGGCTGCAAGACCAGCCCCGCATCATGGATAGCGGCGTAACGCAGCGCATGCCCATCGTTCGACGCCAACCGCGTCTGCGTCGGCCACGCATGTTCGGGCTTGCCGTCGAGAAACCAGGCGTTTCGACCGTTCCAGACCTGGTAGTTCAGGCAGTGGTGGTGCGCCAGATCGTCCCAGCACTGCGGTGTGCCCGCCGCAGCCAAATAGGTGGGCGACGCGGCAATGGCCATCCGATACGGCCGCAATGGTCTGGCCACCAGGCCGTTGTCGTCCAGCTCTCCCACGCGGATGGCCAAGTCGAAGCCCTCTTCGATCAAATCGACACGGGCATTGCTGAGGACGAGCTCGGCCCTGACTTCGGGGAAACGGGCAAGATAACCGGGGATCAGCGGTGCCACCGCGCACGCGCCCAGTGTAGTGGGCGCGCTGATACGCAACAGGCCACGCGGGGTCGCCTGCATATGCTCGATGGATTGTTCCGCGATACGTACCTGCTCCAATACCGCGAGGGTGCTCCGGTAGAACGCGGCACCGGCTTCCGTAAGGCTTTGCCGTCGCGTGCTCCGCTGAAGCAGGCGTGTACCCAATAGGGTTTCCAGCTGTCGGATATGCTTGCCCACCATCACCGACGAGATATCGAGGGTCTCTGACGCCGCACGGAAGTTGCCGGCTTCGACAGCGGTGACAAAGACCTGCATACACCGGAGTTTGTCCACATTGCAAACCAAGAGTTAGCGATCTTCGAATTCTAATCGGCTCTTTGTCAAAATGGTTTCGAATGAGAATAGTGCTATCAACCAACCGGAGCAGACGATGAAAGTAATGGTGATTGGCGGGACAGGAACCATTGGCCGACCCGTGGTCGAGGCGCTGCAGGCGCGTCATGAGGTCATCAGCGTCGGCCATCGTCGCGGCGCGTTGACGGTGGACATTACCGATGACGGCAGCGTGGCGGCGTTGTTCGCGAAAGTGGGCGGGCTGGATGCGGTGGTCGTGGCAACCGGCGATGTGCATTTCGGCACGCTCGCCGGCATGAGCGCAGAGCAGTTCAATATCGGTTTGCAGGGGAAATTACTGGGTCAGGTTCGGGTCGCACTGGCGGCGCAACATCAATTGAACGACGGCGGTTCGATCACCTTGACGACCGGTATCACCGCAGGAGAGCCGATCGCTCAGGGGAGCAATGCCACCACCGTGGGCGCCGCGATCGAGGGATTCGTGTTGGCGGCTGCGACCGAATTGCCACGATCGATCCGCATCAATGCGATCAGCCCGAACGTGCTCGACGCGTCGGCAGAAGCGTACGGCGACTTCTTTCCGGGCTTCGGCTCGGTCTCGGGCGCGGAAGTCGCACAGGCGTATCGCCGTAGCGTCGAAGGCGTGCAGACGGGGCGCGTTTATCGCGTCTGGTAAGCGTTGCACAGGTCTTGCCGTCGCGCACCAACGACGTGGCAGGCGGAAATCTGCGTGAGGCACCCGCGCTGCGGGACCCTTGACCGACGCGCCGCGTGGTCCAAATTCGCTTTCATCTCGTATGAGTGATCATGACGCGAGCCATGCTCGGGTCCGTTATCGGCTACAGGCCGGCACGAGATTTTTCAAGGGAAGGCGAATGAAGTTAGTCGTGGTGTTGCTGATCGGCGCCGTCTTGGCGCTGGCTGCGTGTGCGGGGCGCGAGCCGGTCGACTTGTTGAATGCGTTGACGCCGCGCTCGACGTACACGGTGCAGACGGGGGTGCATTACGGCGAAGGACCACGCCGGACGCTGGATGTGTACGAGCCGGCGCACCTCATGTCGTCCCCTGACGGCCAGCCACTGACGCCGGGAAGTGCGCACAAGCCGCCGATTGTCGTCTTCTTCTACGGTGGCAGTTGGCAAAATGGACAACGTCGCGATTACCGATTCGTCGGCGAAGCACTCGCGTCTCGCGGTTTCGTCGTCGTGATACCGGACTATCGAACGTATCCGGCGACCATCTTCCCTGGGTTTATCGATGATGCCGCTATGGCAGTGCGATGGGCGCGCGACCATGCGGCCGCTTACGGTGCCGACCCTTCGTCGCTATTCTTGATGGGGCACTCGGCGGGCGCGCACATGGCGGCACTGCTGGCGACGGACGATCAGTACCTGAGCGCACAGGGTATGCATAAACAGGACATCGCGGGCTTTATCGGTCTGGCAGGACCGTATGACTTCCTGCCGCTTCGCGATGCGACGTTGAAGCAGATATTCCCGCAGGCGGATCGTGCCGACAGCCAGCCGATCAACTTCGTCTCGGGCGATGAGCCGCCAATGTTATTGGCTGTCGGCAAAGCCGACACGACCGTTGATCCGGGCAATACCGATCGTTTCGCGGCGCGTCTACGCGCACGTGGCGATGCAGTCGAGGTCAAGCACTACCGGGGAATGGGTCATGCGTTGCTGGTGGGCACATTGGGTGCGCCGCTGCGCCGTCTCGCACCGACACTCGATGACGTGTCCGCTTTTATCGCCAAGCAACAGGACCGGGCCAGGCAGGCGGATGACGGCGCCCGGGCGCTGGAACAACACGGGGCCCTTTAAGCCGCCTGCTGCTCCGTGTCGTATTGCCCGCGTACACGAGCGACCAGATGGGCGATATAGCTGTCGTGCATCCCATCCTTGAGCAGCGCCGCTGCCAGGTCGAACAGGTATTGTGCATTGCTGCCCCACGGCCCGGATGCTTCGGCGATCAGTGGCGCGACCGTCTCGACATTGCTGTCTGCCTCGTAAAACGGGTGCGTTTCGTCGGCGACGAAGACGATCGCGTGTGCCTGCGTGCCGTCATCGAACTCAACCGGTGCCCAAATCGGCCGATAGGCACCCATCGCCATTTCGCGAATCCAGACCAGACGCAGTTCCGCTTCCAGCGTGGCAAACGGTAAGCGGTATGCCACTCCCCCTGTTTGGCCGCCGGGTCGCAGGCCGAGCATGCGTCCGGGCGCATCCGCATCGGCACGTCCGGCGACCAGACGTTGGCAAAAGCGACGGTGCCACCCCGGCAAGGTGGCGGTGCGTCGCTCCGCGTGATTCGTCAACGGATTCCAGATCAACGAACCATAGCCGAATAACCACACGTCCTGTTGCGGTACGGTCGCCTCCGCGGCGTCTTGACAGGCAAGCAAATCGCGCATCGAGCGTTCGATGCGCGCCTGGGTCCACCGAATGTCGGCCGGTACATCCGCCAGGGTCTTCAGGTAATGTCCAGATGCTATTGCGAGCCGTGTCAACATGGATGGGGAGCGGCGTAAGTCGCGTTTGCCAAGGTCAATACCGACGATATACCCGCCCGCGACAATCGAGAAATAACAAATTCGGATAAGTTTATTTCAATCCGAGTCCAAATCGCTCATTGTTCGCTTCGCCATTCAGGTAGAAACGGCCGATGATGGCCTCACGGATCACTGCAGGATTGTGCGATGCGAGTACCCGCGCATTGCGCCAATGGCGATCGAAGCGGCGTGTCTCGCTGGTGGCCGATGCGCCCCCGACCTCGAAGAGCAAGGTGGCGGCTTCCAGCGTCTGCTCCAGGATGATCTGCTGCGCCTGAAATGCCTGAATATCGAGTTTGATATACGTCTCGGTCGCCGCCCGACCCGCATCCCGGGCCTCCGACGTATCGCTCAATGCACGGGCAATCGTCTGGCTGATGCTTTGTGTCGAAAATGCCAGACTCGCCAACCGTCCAACCACGCGCTGCACGAGTGGGTTGTCGCGCGGCTGCGACTCGCCGGCAATACCGTAAGTCCGCGTGCGGCCTTGCGTGAAGGCGACGGCGTCCCGCAGCACTGCACGCGTGATGCCCGCTAGATTCGCGAGATGCACCACCTGATAGAACGCCGTTGCCAATGTGTTGCGCCGTGCCTGCGTCGCGTCGAAGCGGCGATACAGTTGATCGAGCGGGACGGCGACGTTGTGAAAGCGCGTCGTCCCGCTGCCCGTCAAGCGTTGACCGAAGCCGTCCCAGTCGTCGATGCGGCTGACGCCAGGACTGTTCGCATCGATCAGTACGCGGACATCGGTGTCGCCATCGTTCGCGGCGAGATCGATCCAGTCTGCATAGAGAGAACCGGTCGTGTAGAACTTTTCGCCGTCCACTCGCCAGTGGTCGTCCGCTCGGGACACGCGAACGCTATTGTTGGTTTGCCCGGTACGTTCGGACACGGCGCCGCCAATGAGGTCACCCGCCAGGATGCGCGCGAACCACCGTTCACGCAACGCTTCGTCGTCGCCCTCCAGCAATGCTTCGATGAAGCCACCGTGCACGCGCAAGATTTGTGGCAAATTGGAGTCGGCCTCCCCCAGCCGGGTGACCAGCGCGAAATACTCGAACAGCGTGATGCCATCGCCGCCGTATCGCTTGGGTATGCGGAGTTTCGTGAAGCCCGCCTGGCGCAGCCAGTCGACTTCTTCGAACGCGAGCTCGCGTCCTTGCTCTCGCGCCACGGTCCGCTCTCCAATACGAGCGAATAGAGGCGCAAACCGCTGGATCAATGGACTGTCGCCGAAGAGGTCGGCTGCGCTCGCGATATCCTCATAGGCAGCGGCGAAAGCGGTCGAAGCGGTCATGATCGTTCCTTAAGGTCCGGGGTCGGGCGGATGAAGCGGCTGGCGCATGTCGAGCGAGTCAAGCTTTCGGGCGCCATATCGCCACGTCGGTGGCGGTCAAACGGCTCGGTAGCAAGCCTGCATCGTGAAACGCGTCTGCAATGCGCTGCTGTTCCGCCAGGCTTTCCTGTTGTATTGGCACGATGTTGTAACTACGGCGACTGTTAGCCAGTTCGACCGTGTCTACCGGCAGACTTCCCCATAGCGGACTCAAAATCTCTGCAGCGGGCCGGGGGTTCGCTTTGACCCACTGGCCGGTTTCGCGTAGCGCAGTGAAGACGATCTGCAGGATGTCCGGATGGGCCTGTGCAAATGCGGTCGTTGCGGTATAGAAACGGTTGTATTCCAGCAGACCGGTTCCATCGGCAATGATGCGCACGTTATTCTTCCGTTGCTCCGCAGCGAGAAACGGATCCCAGGTCGACCATGCGTCCACATCGCCCCCGTCGAACGCGGCCAGACCGTCTGGTGCCTCAAGATAACGCACATCGATATCTTTGATGGTCAGTCCAACCGACTTCAACGCACTCAGCAGCAAGTAATGGCTGCCGGCCCCCTTTGTGACAGCAACGCGTTTTCCTTTCAGCTCCACGAGCGAGCGAATCGGCGAATGATCGTGAACGATGATGGCTTCGGCTTTGGGCCCGGATGTCTCTTCGGCGTAATACGTGACCGGGGCATGGGCCGCTTGCGAGAACAGCGCATACGAATCGGCAACGTCGGAATTGAGAGCGACGCTGCCCGAATTGATCGATTGCAGCAGCCCGGAAGAGAACTCGTGCCAGCTGACATCGAAGCCCAACGGTGCCAGTTTCTTCTCCAGCGTGCCGGAGCGCTGCAACAATAAAAACAGCGTCGATGATCGCTGATAACTGATCGCCAGCGGTTTCGGGGCATCCGCTGCGCGTGCAGTAGAGAAGGGGACTGCATCGAGCAGCGCGACTGTCAGCGCAGAAGCCAGTCCGGCGCGAAGGGCCTGACGGCGAGGACGGTTGATCTGCATGGTGTTCCGTTCGTCAAAACGAACCATGCTAGCGGCTCCTCCCGTTTTGGCAACGAAGCATTACAGCTTTGCTTTTCTGCTTTTCCATTTCGAGCGGATTTTTGTCGCAACTGTTTCAAGCGTCATATTCCGCAACATTTCTAATCCGAGTAGCCAATGAATCGGCGGAACTTTCTTATCATCCGGTCGTCAACCTGGAGCAATGCGGATTTTCCGCGCAACGACAGGCATGAACCGTCGTGTTGTCACGAAGTTGAGAGTGTATGAATACGGTAAAAAAGTTGAACGCGCAGTTGGAAGGCGCGAGCGCGCGATGGCGGCGCGGATTTTCCGCACGCCTGGGACGTACATTGAAAAAAGCCAAGTGGAGCACCAGCCGCGTTGCCCGCAGGCTGAACGTGCCGGAAGGGGTCGTCAAATTCTGGCTGGCCGGCGTGGTGAACCCGAATGGCGACGATTGTGTGCGGTTGTCACGGCTGCTGCAAGTGGACCTGGGCTGGCTTTGTGCGGTAGAGGTCTGAGGCTGGCGAGTATGGCCTTGCGCGGTTTCGCGGGATTGGTTATGCCAAATGGATCGAAGGCGGCGCGCTGATCGTTTCTATACTCAGCCGATCTTCCATCACTTTGTCGTGGTTGTCCGACCGACCGCCGCGCGCGCCGTATGTCTACTACCGTACCGCTTCGTCAAATCCACCTCGCCGGTTTTCTGATCGCCGGGCCAGTGGTTCACAGCCACGCGATCTGGCGCCATCCAGAAACCGTCGGCGATTTTCGCGATCCCGAGTATTACGTTCGTGCCGTGAAGGCGATGGAACGGGGCCTGTTCGACTTCGCGTTCTTCGCCGATCGTCTGGGCGTGTCCGATACGGCCAGCGGCAGCCGCGATCTTGCATTCTCGCAAGGCTCGCAAGATAGCGCTCGACTCGATCCGGTGCCGGTGCTGTCTTACCTGATTGCGCATACGACGCATATCGGTCTGGGTGCCACCCGATCGACGACGTATTTCGAACCGGCGCATGTCGCACGAACGTTCGGCACGATGGACATCTTGTCGAAGGGCCGTATCGCCTGGAATGTCGTGACATCGATGAACGACAGTGAAGCGCGCATCTTCGGTAAGGAAGCCCATCTCGATCATGCGGTGCGCTATGACCGCGCCGACGAATTCGTCGAAGCGGCACTCGCGTTATGGGCAAGCTGGGACAGCGATGCGTTGCTGCTGGATCGTGAGCGCGGGGCGTTTGCCGATCCGCGTAAGATTCACCCGGTCAAATACAACGGCAAGTGGATCAAAGTGGATGGGCCGTTGAATATCCCGCGCGGACCGCAGCAGCGACCGGTCATAATCCAAGCCGGCTCGTCAGGACGGGGTCGCCAGTTCGGCGGACGATGGGCCGACGCGATTTTCACGATTCAGACGGACCTGGAGGCTGCTGTCGCAAACCGCAACGACATCCGCGACGCTGCCGCGGCGCAAGGGCGCGATCCTGCTGCGGTCAAGGTGCTGACTGCCATCATGCCGTTCATTGCCGATAGCAAAGAAGACGCGACGCGTCGCCGCGATGCCCATAATGCACTCGCCAGTGCCGATCTCGGCATTGCCACACTATCGTCGCAATTGAATGTCGATTTCTCCGTTTATCCATTGGACACGCCGCTAAGCGATCTGATCGGTGATCCCCGTCTGCCGGGCCCGGCGCGCGACAAACTGCGCATCATGCGTGAGCGGACCTTAGGAAAGGTTGCGCGGAATTGGTCGGCCAGCGTGCGTGTGCCGCAATGGACCGGCACCGGGGAAGAGATTGCGGATCTGATGCAGCAATGGTTTGAAGCCGGCGGTTGCGACGGTTTCGTGATTTCCCCGGCCTATATGCCCGGCAGCTTCGACGAATTCACCGACCGTGTCATTCCGGTGCTACAGGCGCGCGGCTTGTACCGACGCGCCTATACCGGTTCGACGTTACGCGATCACCTGGGCTTGGCCGTCCCGGCGTGACCGCTGTACGTGCGCCGGATCGTCGGCGCGCTTCGTTGCTTCGGCCGTCCGACCCTCGGGGTGCGCTTCGTGGCTGGCGTCGCGGTCAGCCCCGCGGTTTGCCTCATAGTTGGCCTCGCGTTTCACTTTCTCGATGTCCCGGAACGCGGCAGCCGGATGCGTCTCGGGGAGCAGGGGACCTTCGCCGAACAGTTTTTCGCGTAATGTTCCCGGCGCGTACTGTTGCTGGTAGACGCCGCGGCGTTGCAGCTCAGGCACCAGATGCGTCACGATATCTTCGAACGTCTCGTGTGCGACCGCATAAGCCAGATTGAAGCCATCGGCATCGGTCTCTTCGATCCAGGCTTGCAAGATGTCGGCAACCGTCGCTGCGGATCCGACGAACACCGGACCCAGGCCGCCGATGCCGCCCCAGGTCGCCAACTCTTCGATCGTCCAGGATTTGCTGCCGCCGGCCAGATGCTCGATCGCCGAGACAATGGCATTCGTTTCTACTTTTTTTACCAGGTCCGTCGGCGCATATTGGCCAAAGTCGACACCGGTCCATCCGGACATGAACACCAACGAGCCATCGTACGATGTGTACCGCCGGTATTCTTCGAACTTTGCTTGCGCTTTCTCGTCGGTCTCATCGACGATCACGGTCACAAGATTGTAAATCAGGACTTTGGCCGGATCGCGACCCGCGGCCGCTGCTTGGTGCCGAACATCTGCCACATAGTCCTTCAACACGTTCTTCGAGGGTGCCGCCACGAACACACATTCGGCATGTTGCGCTGCAAACGCCTTGCCAGGACCCGATGCCCCTGCTTGAAACAATACTGGAGTGCGCTGTGGCGACGGCTCACACAGGTGATAGCCGGGCACATCGAAGTATTTGCCGCGATGTCCGATCTCGTGGACCTTCTCCGGATGCGTGAAAATGCGGTTCTCCTTATCGCGCACAATTGCATCGGCTTCCCAACTTCCTTCGAAGAGCTTATACAACACCTCGACATATTCGGCCGCCACCTCATAGCGGTTCGCGTGTTTGCGCAAGCCGCCTTCGCTGATATTCTTCGCACCGCTTTCCAGATAGGACGTTACGACATTCCATGCAAGTCGACCTTTGGTGTGGTGATCTGCAGTGGAGAGACGCCGCGCGAAGGTGTAGGGGTGCTCGAAGGTGGTGGATGCGGTGATGCCGATACCCAGATGATCGGTTACCATCGCAATGGGTGCAGCCAGTTGCAACGGATCATTCACAGGGATCTGCGCCGCCTGCTGCAATGCGTGGTAGTTGCTGCCTTTGTACACATCGTAGTACCCGATGACATCGGCGATAAAAATGCTATCGAACAATCCTTTTTCGAGAATTTTCGCCAGATCGGTCCAGTAATCCAGGTCTTTGTATTGTGCCGATCGATCGCGCGGATGCGACCAGACGCCGGGTGATTGGTGTGCGACGCAGTTCATCTCAAATGCATTGAATCGAATTGTTTTGCTCATGTCTCTCTCTCTCTTTCATTGCGCTGAAACGGGCGTCAACACGCCATGGACCAACGGGTCTGTTGTGGACGCCAGGTATTGCGCGACCCGCGGGTCCGCAAAAGCCTGCTTCAGCTTGGCGATTTCGGGATCGTTCAGATAGTGCGTGCCGATGACCAACTGCGATGCGAACGTCTGTGGTGCCTGCGGGAAGAGAATCCCCTTATCGCGCGGCACCTTGCCGGCGTCGAACTGCGATGTATAGCCAATAGCAACGTCGACGGAGTCCAACACGCGTGGCATCGACAGCAGATCCAACTCCTTGAACACGTAGTGATGCGGATTCCCAGCGATGTCACGCAGCTTCGCCACGCGCGGCTCGATATCGGGATTCAGCGTGATCAGTTTTTCGCGCTGTAATAGCCACAGCGCCTGCCCCTGGTTCGCACCATCGTTCGGGACGACGATAGTGGCCCCGTCGGGCACGTCGTGAATGCTGTGGTAACGGTCGGAGTAGAGGCCGAAGCCCCATTGAAATACCGGCAATGCAGGCGTCAAAGCAAACCCGTTCGCGTCCACCACCTGTTTCAACCACCACTGATGCTGATAAATCGTCGCCGCGTACGTGCCTTCCGCCACCGCGCGGTCGGCTTGCGTCCCGTCCTGTAAGCCGACCGCTTCGATCTTGATGCCGTAGTCAGGGGCGATATGCGCCCCCACATAGTCGATCAATTTTTGCTCGCCGGCCATTGCGGGTTCGTAGTGGACTTTGAGCGTGCTATCGAAGTGCACCGCGCTTTGCTGCTTGCGCGCGATGACAGTCACGGCCGCTGCGCCCAGTACCACGACGATCGCGACACTTGCAATCCACGGGGCTTTGCGACGTTTTTTCAGTTTGAACGGTTGAGGTTGCTCGGGCATGACGTCGATTCGCTTTGTAGGCGGTTTTTGGGTGTGGAAAAGATCAGGTAGATCACGGCCGTCGGAGCAAGCCGGAGACGCGTTCACCGAACAATTGGACGATCTGGATCGTCACGACCAATACGACGATGGTCGCGATCATGATGTGATTGTCGAAGCGCTGATAGCCATACACCACTGCGAGATAGCCAATGCCGCCCGCGCCGATGGTGCCGGCAATGGCTGAATATTCGATCATCGATATCGTGTTCAATGTGATCGCGGAAACCAGGCTCGGCAGCGCCTCGCTGATCTGTGCGGTCCAGATGATTTGCCAAGTCGAACCGCCCGACACCAGCCCAACCGCATTGACGTCTTCCGGCAAGTCGCGCAACGCGTTGTCGACGAGGCGAGTGAAAAACGGAATACCGGCCAGCACCATGGGCACCACTGCTGCTGGAATGCCGATTGTCGTGCCGGTGATCAGGTGCGTGAGCGGAATCACCGCCGCCATCAGAACCAGAAACGGCAGCGACCGTCCCATATTGACGATCCACCCGATGGCGTGGTGCGATCGACGGTGTGGGAACAGGCCACGAGGAGAGGTGTTGAAAAGCAGCACGCCCAATGCGCCGCCGACCACGACGACAAAGATCATGACCACCGCCACCATGATCCACGTTTGCGCGTACGCGGGACCGATCATGCTCGGTATCTGCTGCCACGGCGTGTCCGTCCCCATCACCGCCGCTTCGTTGATGCCGACCGTCATGCTGCCCTCGCGATGGTTTCTTCTGCGATGGCAGGTCCGGATTGCACGTGTAGCAACGTGGGAACGAGCCCCAGGCTACTCAAGTAATGGGCGGCCCGCTCTGCCGATGGCGTCTGCGACGTGGGAAACGTCAGCCCGATCCGCAATCGCCCGGCCTGCCGCGAGTCGGACGCTTCGACAGTGCCACCGAGTAGATGGACGCGCGCTCCCAGCACGTCGCTCAGGCGGCTGATCCAATCTGCCGGCACATGTTTATCGGCACCGTATGCGACGTCGAATGTCAGGCCGTCGAGATCCAGCACACCGGGTTTGATCGGCAGCAATTGTTGCCCGATCGACGAGGCGGGCTCGGCAATCAACGCGCTGACGGTGCCGCGTTCGACGATTCGTCCAGCGCGCAGAACAGCGACACGATCCGCCGCTCTGCGAACCACATCCATTTCATGCGTGATCAGAATGATCGATAGACCCAGACGATCCCGGAGGGTCATCAGCAAAGATAGCGTCGCATCGGTGGCTTCGGGATCGAGGCCCGATGTGGCTTCGTCGGCCAGCAATACCTGCGGGTGCAGGGCAAGCGCGCGAGCGATGCCGATGCGTTGACGTTGACCGCCCGATAGCTGGTCAGGATAGGCATGCGCTTTATTCGACAGTCCGACCTGATCGAGCAACTCGGCGACGCGTGCGTCGATATCTTCCTGCACTACCCCAAGGTATTCGAGCGGCAATGCGATATTCTGCGCGGCAGTGCGCCTGCGCAATAATGCCGATGCCTGAAAAATCGTGCCGATGGCGCGGCGTTCGTGACGTAGTGCAGCACCGGTCAGTGTCGACAAGTTTTTGCCGTTCACCAGCACCGATCCACTGCTAGGCTGCTCCAGCAGGCTGATGCATTTCGACAGGGTCGTTTTCCCGGACCCGCTAGGCCCGACGACCGCGGTAATCGTGCTGGCAGGAACATCAAGATCGATACCGTGCAGCACTTCGATGCGTTCACCGGTGGGGGACCGGAAGTGCTTGCACAAACCGCTGATCTGAATCATAGGGTCCTCATCGAATGGGGCCTGTGGCCCAATGCGCTCCGCATGAAATTGCGCATCGAATAGCGCATTGAGTTCCGCAGTGGATTCCGCCGCGCATTCATCTGGCAGCAGGTGTCGCGCCGATCTGCCAGACGTAGTCCGGCGTCTTGCCGTTGATCGCCCATTCGCCGACGACACGCGATTTGTAGACGATCGGATTGTGAGATGACACGGTTCTCGCATTGCGCCAGTGTCGGTCTAAGGCTTTGCCTTCGCCAACGGCCGACGCGCCCAGCGCATCGAACAGGTGAGTGGCCGCCCGCAACACGAGATCCGTCACGGCGACCTGTCCTTTTGCCGATGCAAGCTCCGCGTCGATATTGGCGATGGTTTCCGCATCCTGCACCGTATTCGCTTCGTCGCCGTCCGGATGTGCTGGTGCGCCGTGGGCTGGATGAGCGGTTTCGGCCTGGCCAGCGACACGATCGAAATGAGCCTCGTATGCACGTTGCAATGGTTCGGTGGCGGCCAGTGTGATCGCTTCGGCCGCATACGCCCACGATGCGATTTCACCGACGACTTGCTGAATTTGAGGGTCGTCGCTTACGCGTGGTGCATTGCCATGGCTATATACCCGTTTTCGTTCACGGACCGCCTGTGCTGCGTCGCGTTCCACCGCCCGACCGATACCCGCCAAGGTGGCAAGGTGAAACAACTGGTAGAAAGCGGTCTGGTATTTGAATCGTCTCGCGAACGGAATGATCTGCGAATCGTCGATTCGGACATTGTCGAATACGGTGGTACCGCTACCCGTGGTCTTCTGGCCGAAACCGTCCCAGTCATCCTCGATGGCGACACCCTCGGCGCGCGTGTTGACAGCAACGATGATATCGCCGCCGTTTGCCGGGTCTGCATATCGAGCGTACACATCGATCCAGTCCGCGAAGATCGTGCCGGTGCTGTAGTACTTGGTGCCGCTCAACGACCAACCCTCCGACGTACGAGTCAACTGCGTCACGACATCGCCGAGTGCAACACTGCCTATTTCGGTCCATGCGTTACCGACGATTTCGCCCCGTACGAAGCGTGCAAACCAAGTGTCCCGTTCCGGTGTGGCGGGTGCATTCAACCAGTCCTCGACGAAGGCGAAATGCGCTCGGAGAATTTGCGGCAGGTTGGAATCGGCCGCACCCAGCTCGATCAGCAATCGAAATAGCTGTTTCAGCGTTGCGCCTGATCCGCCGTACTGGACAGGAATGCGAATCGCACCGAATCCGGCCTCTCGCAAGCGATCGATGGCTTCGTGCGGCAGCGTGCGGGTGCGATCCCGTTCTACCGCGCCGGCAGCGATGTCTTTGAAGATCGGGCGAAAGCGAGCAGCCAGGGAGGTGTAGTTCAAGCCGGGGGAATACTCGAAATCTTGTCGCTGATTCATAACAGACTCGTGAAAAGCGCGTGAATCGGAAAAACGTGATCGGACCGACTCGATCGGAGACGTTCGGGAGGCGTTTGATAACGCTGTCGGCACGCGGCGATGCGTGGAAGATATAGTGTAGAGGGGCGGCGACGCAGCGGTTATATCGATTGCTGATATCGATATCGGCGATTTGCATCCGCGTCGTATTCGCGTCGCATTCGGTGTCGTATTCCGCATTGCATTGGGCATCGCGCCAGGCATCGGATCCTACGCGCGGAAGGCCGCGGAACGCATGATGGATGCGTCCTGCGACGTCCGGCGATAGCGCAACGCGCCTGAACGGAATATGCATCTGACAATTCGTTGATTGGCGCATCGCGCATCACGGGGTAACTTGCTCATCAATGTCCCCATTTCCTCATTGAGGTGTCTTTTGAGCGTTTCCGGATTGGATCCTTCTTTCGCCGCATCGTCGCCGATACGCTCGGCAAGCGATGTGTCGCGGCTGATCAATGCGAACGGTGCCGGCGCCAGTCATGCGCGAATCATCGTCCTGCTCGCATTGGGCGGTGTGTTCCTGGATGCGTACGACCTGACCACCTTGTCCTACGGTATTCAGGACGTCAATCGCGAATTCGGCTTGAGCCCTTCGTTGAGCGGTCTTGTTACGTCGTCGATCATGATCGGTACGATCCTGGGCGCGCTTGTCGGCGGCTGGCTGACCGACAAGGTGGGGCGCTACCAGGTGTTCATGGCGGATATGTTGTTCTTCGTCGTCTCCGCGATCGTTGCCGGGCTGGCACCGAATGTCTGGGTCCTGATTGGTGCACGTTTCGTGATGGGACTGGGCGTGGGTATCGATCTCCCGGTCGCGATGGCGTTTCTATCCGAATTCTCCAAATTCACCGGCAAGGGAAACAAGGCGTCCCGACTGGCGGCATGGTGCCCGATTTGGTACGCGGCGTCGTCGGTGTGCTTCTTCATCGTGTTCGCGTTGTATTTCCTGTTGCCTGCTGCGCATTTGCAGTGGTTGTGGCGTGCGTCGTTGATTTTCGGCGCCGTGCCGGCGTTGTTGATCATCGCCGTTCGTAGCAAATTCATGAACGAGTCGCCAATGTGGGCCGCCAATCAAGGAAACCTTACCGACGCAGTGCGCATACTGAAAGAGTCGTACGGTATACAGGCGCATACAGAGCCCGATCATTTGGCGGATGCATGGAAGCTGAAGAAGCAACCAAAGCAGCGCTTCACCGTGTTGTTCAAAAAACCCTATCTGCAGCGTACGATTGCGGCCAGCGCGATGAATTTCTTCATTCCGTTCGAGTACACGGCGATCGCGTTCTTTCTGCCGACCATCCTGTCGCAGTTCCTGGGGGCCGGCGTCTTCGAGACGATTGCCGCATCGTTGGGGCTCAATGTGTTGTTCGCGTTGACCGGCGGTCTACTCGGTATGCGGCTCGCGTATAAATATGCATCGCGACATGTGGCGATTGCCGGCTTCGCATTGCAGTTCGTATCGCTTGTCGTGCTGGCGCTTCTTGGACATCCCCATGCGGCGGTGGGCGTCGGCCTGGCGATTTTGATGCTCGGTGCCTGGCTGTTCGGAGAAGGATTCGGACCGGGGGCGCAAATGATGATTTACCCGGCATTGGCGTATCCCACCGCCATTCGCGGCACCGGTGTGGGTTTCGGCCGTGCGGTAGCCGGCTTCGGCCAGGCGATCGCTTTGTTCGTATTGCCCGTGTTGAATGCCCGTTTCGGTACCAATATGTTTCTGATCGTCGCCATCGCACCGGTGGTCCCGATCATCGCGCTGTGGCTGATTAAATTTGAACCGACGGCGCAAGACATCGACGATGAGAGCGCTGCGGCGTTGCGATCGGCGCCGTAGGTTGGACAGACTATTCGTAGGAAAGTGTGTTCGCCACAGAAGTCTGTAGCAATGTGGGGCAGGGGGGCCGCAAGGCGCCCCGAAAGCTATCGGGGGATAGCCAGAGGGACCGAAGCCCGCCGTGTCGTCAAAAACGCGTCGGGCTTCTTTTTTAACACTGCTTACCGCTGCTTGCTGTCGCTTATTGTCGCGTATTGTGTCTGTATCCAGCACCGATATGATCAGCTGGCAGCAACGGGCCGCTGCGTGGCGCGCCTGCATCATCGACCCCCGCTAACTTCTCGCGCAGCGTACCAGGCGCGTAGGCAGTCTTGTAAATGCCACGTTGCTGAAGTACCGGAATCACGAGGTCGATGAAGTCTTCATAGCATTCCGGCGTGACCGTGCGCGTTAGATTGAAACCGTCAACACCCGTCTCCGTCATCCAGCTTTCAAGCGCATCTGCGACCTGCTGCGGATCGCCGACCAGTGTCGTGAAGCGGCCGCCTAGCGGCATCTGATCGAGCAAGCGCTGAACAGTCCAGCCGGATCGCCCGTCGGTCACCCGTTGCACGGACGATTCGATGCCGCGACTTTTATGACCTCCCGGGGGGGCCAGTTCGTCGTCGGGCGCAAAGGTCGCGTAATCGATTCCGCTGCCGGCGGCGAAATGGGCGAGTCCGGCTTCGGGACTCGCGTAGCGCGTATAGTCAGCGAATTTCGCTTCTGCTTCGGCCTGGGTGGGCGCTACGACGACCGTCACGCCCATGAAGATTTTCAATGCTTCGGGATCGCGTTCGGCCGCCACTGCCTGTTCGCGCAGAGCGTCGACCAGCTTGCGCGTGCCTTCCTTGCTCTGGCTGGACACAAATACGCATTCGGCATGGCGGATCGCGAACGCCTGCCCCCGGCGGGACGATCCGGCTTGAAACAGCACGGGTGTGCGTTGCGGCGACGGTTCGCTGAGGTGGTAGCCATCGACCTTGTAATGCGGTCCACGGTGAACGATCTTGTGTACCTTTGCCGGGTCGGCATATTGGCGTGCGACGGGGTCGTCGGTGACGGCATCCTGTTGCCAACTGCCTTCCCAGAGCTTGTAGACGGCCTCAAGGTAATCGTCCGCGCGGTCGTAACGCTCGTCGTGCTCGGCTTGTTGATCGAAGCCCATTGCCCGCGCGGCGCTGTCGAGGTAGCCAGTGACAATATTCCAGCCAATGCGGCCATCGCTCAGGTGATCGAGCGTCGAAAAACGTCGCGCGAGCAGGTAGGGCTGCTCATAGCTGAGGTTGACGGTGACGCCGAACCCGAGGTGCTGGGTAACCGCTGCCATTGCCGAGACTAGCAGCAGCGGATCGTTGACCGGTAGCTGTACGGACTCCCGTAACGTCACATCGACCGATTGCCCGTACACATCGTAGACGCCGACGATGTCGGCGAGAAAGAGTCCGTCGAACAAGCCCCGTTCGAGCAATTTGGCAAGGTCGGTCCAATACGACAACGTTTTATATTGCGTGGAGCGGTCGCGGGGATGCGTCCATAGGCCATGATTGATATGGCCGACGCAATTCATGTTGAATGCATTGAGCAGCAGCTTTTTCTTCTGCATGAGTCAGGCCATGAGGCGAAGCTTAAATTGAGATAAAAGGCGAAATTCGATCCGAGACCAGCGCTGCGAGTGAGTCCGTTACCGGTGACCCGGTGACCCGGTGACCCGATGACCCGATGACCCGGCACCGGAAGCGGACCAGTCACCACCTGACCTACTCGTCAGGAATAAAATGACGGCTTCGGATAGCGCTCGTCCAGTGCCCACTCGCCCAGTTCCTTGACCTTGTAGTCCACCGGATCGTGCAGCGTGTGCACGCGGATGTTGCGCCAGTAGCGGTCAAGGCGGAGAGCGGCTGTCGTCGATCGCGCACCGGTGATCTCGAACATGCGATTCGTCACTTCGAGCCCGGCGCGCGCGCTGGACACTTTGGCTGCCGCGACCGCAATGGCGACGTCGCCACGCTCAGCGTCGGTCAATGCGAGACCGCGTGTCCACGCATCGTCCAGGAGTTGCGCTGCGCGATCGGTCAGGACGCGTGCCCCTTCCAGCGCTAACCAAAACTCCCCGGCATGCCCGAGCACATAGGGGTCTTCTCGTGTGCTGGCGGCGGAGGAGGTGATCCATGGTCGCGCGCCGTTCAGCGCGAACGTCCGGGCCTCGGCAAGCGCGCCTTGGCCGATACCCAGATAGATATTTGCCAGAATCAGTTGCGCGAGTAGCGGACGCAACGATGCGAAAGGGGACGACAATGGACCGGGATCCGTCAGCAGTTCGTCGGCTTCGACGATCAATGTGTCGAACACCACGGTACCGCTGTCGGTTTGCCGCTGCCCCATGTTGTCCCAATCGTCGAGAATCGCAATGCCTCGACGCGATGTGGGCACGACGCCGATCAGTAAACGGTCTTCCGCATCGAATGCAGAGGCAAGGAGCATATCGGAGTCGGTAGCGCCCGAACAAAAACGCTTGCGACCGTCAAAACGAACGGGCTCTCGCTGCGGCTCGCCCTGCGCGGCATCCTGGGGCTCACTTGAAGGTGCAACGTGCGTCGCGACGCGTGCATGGGCATGGGTATCGGCATTCGACGCCGCGCGCGCGATCGTCCCCTTGTCGAGCGGATTGAGCGCATTGCCCCAGAACCAACGATTCTCCGCAGTCTGCCTTAACCACGGGCGCCACTGCGCCGGCTTGCCGAACAGCTGGGTGGTCGCTAACAGCAGATGGTGGAATGCAAACAGGTGAGCGATCGAACTGTCGACACGGGCGAAGCGTCGCACGATGTCGAGCGTGACCTGCCAATTTTCACCCTGCCCCCCCAGATCCACAGGAACAGTGAGGCCGAGCAGGCCGCTTTGGCGAATCAAGTCACGTTCATATTTGGCGTTGCCACCGGCCTTGTCACGTGCGACGGCGGTGCTGGCCAATTGCCGGACGATCGCTTCGACGGTTTCTTCGCGTGCGTCGGCCCGATCTGGCGTCTGGGGTGACGCCTGGGCCGAATCGGCGCGTACCGAAGACAGACGAGCGGTCATGACACGACGACATCGCTCACCGGCTCGCCGAGCCGCTGCGTGGGAGCCGTCTGCGCCTGCTGAGCGGAGACGTTGGCATTCGCTGCCTGGAAGGTTTTTGCCACTTTGACCGGCTCTGCGGCGGACTGTGCCGACTCCACATCACGCTGCGCATGGAACGCAGCGGCAAAGCCGGTGGCTTGCTGGCCGACCACGGCCAGTTGCGCAGCGACCTTCGGGTCCGAGCAGCCATCGGCGTCGAAGCGGGTTTCCAGGCTGTTGATTGTCGCGCCAAACGGCGTCGGCCAGCCGCGGAGCGCGTGCACGATTGAGCGTAGCGACGTCAATACGACGCCCGCACCCTGCCAGCCGTAGGCGGTAACGATGCATCCGACTGCACGCTGGTCCAGATAGGGGCGCTCATCTGCGCGCAAATCCTCAAGCGTATCCAGCGCATTCTTGACGAGGCCCGATATCCCGCCGTGGTAGCCCGGCGTGGCGATGATGACTGCATCGGCGCGGCGTACCGCTTCGACCAGTTCGCGTTGCGCATCGGAGCGTTCCGGGTTTTCAGGCGCGTAATGCGGCAGGCTGTGCAGAAAGGTGCCGCCGAACAATTGGGTGGTCGCGCCTTGCTGCTCAGCGCCCAACAGCGCCAGCTTCAACGCATTTTCAGTCGAAGACGACGCGCGCGTGGTGCCACCGATGCCGACGACCAATGGGCGGGAGTGTTGGAGATGTGCCAAGGTGTGACCTCATGAAGGCGATGGCTAAATGCCGGGTTATGCCTCATCGTAGCGGGCCGGGGACGCGACCGGAACCAATGTTTGCTTGTATCGATATCACGTGCGATGGTTAGCGGAGCTGGCGCTCCTTGCTTCATCGGCTCGCGAAGAACGCGCGGCTGACCGCGAGCGCCGCCTCGACGGCGCGGCCGTCGACGTCCAGATGCGTGACCCAGCGCTGCTGCGTCGCACCGTATGCGGACGTCAGGCCGATGCTCCGTTCGGCCAGATAGGCGGCGAAGTCCGCCGCAACGTCCGGCGCGACTTTTACAAAGACAATATTGGTATCGGGCATCGTGACCGACAGGCTGTCGAACGCAGCCAATCCGTCGGCGAGTTTGCGGGCATTCGCATGGTCTTCAGACAGCCGGTCTATATGGTGATCGAGCGCATACAAGCCCGCAGCGGCGAGAATACCAACCTGCCGCAGGCCGCCGCCCAGCATTTTGCGCAGACGTCGAGCTTTCGCTATCAACGGCGCGGATCCAACCAGTACCGATCCGACCGGCGTGCCCAGTCCCTTTGACAAGCAAATTGAGATGCTATCGAATGGCGCGGCAAGGGCTGCAATCGGGATCTGCATCGCCGTGACTGCGTTGAAGGCGCGCGCGCCGTCCAAATGGCACGCCAGGCCGCGCCGCCGCGCAAGGTCGGTTG
>CAWUJR010000016.1:0-21041 GCA_963922375.1 uncultured Robbsia sp. | reverse complement strand
TTCAAAAACTCGCCATACGTCTTCTTGCCAGCAAACACGATGTCGCGAATGATCAAGAGCGACCACCGATCGCCGAAGATCTCCACGCCGTAATTCACTGCGCAATGGGACCGAAAGTCTTCTTTACACGTCGTCTTCATGGCTAGATCTTAACATCGCTTGCAAGTCGCAAGTAAAATTATGTTTACTTGCTTTTTGCAAGCGATATAACTAGCATGGTTTGTACGTTGAACGCGGTCGGCTGATCGCGCCGGCAGTCCATCAATGATTAACCCTGTATCGGCAAGGAAATTCGACATGAAAATCGGCTTCATCGGCGCTGGGCCTGTCGCCCAAACCATCGCCAAACACGCGCTATTGGCAGGTCACGAGGTTGTGTTGAGCAACTCGCGTGGCCCTGAATCACTTGCCGCTCTTGTAGCGGAATTGGGTTCCGGTGCTACCGCCGGAACAGCAGAAGAGGCTGCCGAGCAGGACCTCGTCGTGCTCGCGGTCAAGTGGTGGCACGTACAGGCTGCGTTGTTTTCGGTTCGCAACTGGACGGGCCGGATCCTTGTGGATACCACCAACCGCGTTGCCAGCGTTCAGCCGTTAGCCCTGGGCGACATAACCGGCCGGACGTCGAGTGAGATCGTCGCCGATCTCGCGCCGGGAGCGAAGGTCGTCAAAGCGTTCAACACCGTCCCGATGTCCTGGATCTCGAATTTCTCACCGACGAAGCAGAAGACCGCGTTCTTCGTTTCCGGGGACGACGCCAGCGCCAAGAAGACGGTGAGCGAATTGATCGAGGCGTTCGGTTTCTATAGTCTCGATCTGGGTTCCCTCGCAGACGGCGGCCGACTCCAGCAAACCGGCGGACCGCTCGTGGGAGTCAATCTGACGTTCAGCGAACGGTTCGTCCTTCCGACGATCGACTGACGGGGGCACGGCGCTTCGCCATGTTGCGTCGTAACATCTTCTTGCGGCTGTCGCGGCGATCACGCCAGATGGCGTAATGCCGGGTATGTGGGTTGGGCCAACATTGGGCAGAGCGAAGCCAATAGAGACCAGCGACCACCTCGAAAGCCCCAAATGCCGCTATCACGACAGCCGCCAGACAACTGAGCCGACGAACACCCCACTCACCATCGTCGCTACAGTTGATCATCCCGGGTCACGCTGAAAGCCCGTCGTGGGGACGAGCGCCGCCAAGTATCGTAGCAATGGTCGTTGAATGCCGCCCAACGCCCGGCAAGACGATCGGCTGAGTTCCAACATAGACGACTGCCTAAGTGGAGGGCCTTCGCCACACCGTTCTCCACGGTTCAGAGCCCGGCGCTCGCGTCTGTTTTGGACGCCCGCGCCAGTGCCTGCGTGTCGATATACTCCCTGATTTTCTTCAGCTTGCCGTCTCGAACAGTAATGTCGAAGACCCAAGCGTCTTTGAACGGCTTGCCCGTCGCTTTGATTTTCCCGGTCGCAACGCCGACGACGAGCACGCGTTCTCCCTGCGCCACGAATTCGGGAGGCTGTGGGTAGGTCATTTCCACTTCTGCGGACGCCTTTTGAAGCACATCCGCCAATCCTGCGTGCCCGCGGTGTGTGCCGGCCAAGGGCCAGCCGTCGCCTGGAATGATCCATTCGACGTCCTCGGCAACCAACGCCAATAGATCGTGCTTGTCGGCGCCGCCCATTGCTGCAAAAAAGTCCTTTACCGTCTGGACATTCTCTTCGGTGCTCATCGAATCGCTCCGCTTCTGTTACAAGGACCGTGTGATGTCTGCGATCACGATGCGTCAGTCGAACTTGACCACGTGGTTGCCACGGACACGTCGATGCCCTCGCGTGCAAATTCCTTGGCCCGGGCTTGGCCGATAGGGCCGAAACCGATAATGGCGTAGTTCATATTTTCTCCTTTGGTTGACCACGCCCGGTCCACCCCGAATAATCGATTGGAGCCTCCGACCGGGCGTCGCGCGTCACAGTTGCGCTAGGCCGCCATCAACGGCGAGCTCGCTGGCGGTCATGAAGCTGCTGTCCGACGAGGCGAGAAAGGCCGCCGCGGCGGCAATCTCGGAGGGGTCGGCCATGCGCAAAAGCGGCGTCAACGAGGCGTAGACCTTCTGGCCCTCCTCGCCTAACGTTTCCTTCGCGAGTTCGGTCGCCGTCGCGCCGGGCGATAGCACGTTGACCCGAATGCCCGTGCCCTTCAGGTCCTCCGCCCACGTCCGCGCGAGGTTGCGCACCGCCGCCTTGCTCGCGCTGTACGCGGTCAATGTGGGGGCGCCCGTGGTGCCAGCACTCGAGCCGGTCAGAATGATCGAACCGCCGTTGCCCATGAGCGGCAGCGCCTTCTGGACCGTGAAAATCGCCCCCTTCACATTGGTGTCGAAGATGTCATCAATGTGCTTAGCGGTGATCTCGCCGAGCTTAAGCTGACCTGCCGCTCCGGCATTGGCCATGACGATGTCGAGCGTTTCGCGCTCGGCCTTCACCGCTGCGTAGAGCCGGTCGAGATCGGCCTCTTCCGAGACCGAACCCTTCACCGCGCGGGCATTGGGTCCAAGCACGTCCAAAGCCGCGTCAAGCGATTCCTGCCGGCGAGCGAAAATGAAAACGATGGCGCCTTCCTCGATGAAGCGTTTTGCGGAGGCGAGGCCGATGCCAGTAGCGCCACCGGTGATCACAGCGGTCTTTCCATTCAGTCGGGTCATCATGTGCATCCTTCCTAGGTGTTGTTTGGAAGCAGGGAATTGCTTGCTTGAGACGAGCATGCGCTTCTGATAACCTATGCGCAAGTATGCACCTTTTGGTAAGTATAAAAATGACCGACTGTTCTGAAGTTTGCGGTGGCCGCTTCTCCCACGGGCTCGCCGCCACGCTGCGCATCATTTCGGGCAAGTGGAAGCCGATGATCTTGTACTTTCTGCTCGACGGAACGAAGCGCTACGGCGAGCTCAAACGCACGATCCAAGGCGTCAGTGACAAAGTGCTGATCCAGCAATTGAAGGAACTGGAGGCCGATCGCGTGTTGGTGCGGACCGACTATAAAGAGGTGCCCCCGCGCGTGGATTACACGCTGACCCCGCTCGGCCGCAGCTTGGCTGACGCAATCGTCCCGCTGTGCACATGGGGAACGGAGAACATGGCGGAAATGGCGAGTATCTTCGCCGAGCGCGACACCTTGCCCTTGAGAACGAGATGACCGAGAAAGCACCTACGATCGTTAACATGCACACAGTTCCGGAAATCGCGGCCGATGTGCCCGCAGCGTGGACGCATTTCCGGCGCGAGTTGACGCCTGCAATGAAGGAGGCGGGACCGGGGCGTTTTGGGATGGGCCGTCTGGGCATGAATGCTAGACGCTTGCCCCCAGGCCACAGCGCGTGTCCGGCGCACACGCACCTCATGGCAGATGAGATCTTCGTCGTGCTTGAAGGGAAAGGTCTGTTTCGATACGGAGATCATGTGTACGAGATCCACCCGGGAGATTGCATTTCCTGTCCGGCCGACACCGGTATTGCCCATCAGATTGCCAATCCCGCGACCGCGGACGCTGCGTGCGACTTGGTCTATCTCGCGATCGGTGCCGAGCCGCCCGCTGACGTCTGCACCTATCCCGACAGTGGCGCGCTCGTTATCGACGCCCTCGGTCGCCACGGATTTCTGCGCGAGGCCGATTACTACGAGGGGCAGCCGCAACCTACTCCGCTTCTGGACCCAGGCCGCGACGCACCCGCCTGATCGGGGCGCAGCGCATTGGCTCGTTGCCTAAGGCATGCAGCGGCGAGATCCTCCCGCTTCGTCTCAAGAGTAGACTGTTCCAGCAACCTTACTACCTCCTCGACGGCGCGCCGCTGGTACCGGAAAGCGCCGGCGGCGCACGTACAGCGCAGCGTTCAAGGCGCAAGCCGACTTGGCGGTTGCTGCAACGTCAGCAAGTAAGCTAGCGCGGATCGAGGACGGTCTTAAGTTCCTCCAGGGTGTACGGCTTGGCAAGAAACGCGCATGGAAATTCCACTTCCGAGCCGACGGCTTTTCCATATCCGGACGTCAAGATAATTTTCAAGGCCGGCTGTCGTCGAAGGAGATGTCGCGCGAGATCGATGCCGTTCATGCCCGGGAGGGTTACGTCGCTTAGTAGCGTGTCGAACGGATATTGGTCAATTAGGCTCAGTGCCTGTTCGCCGCTTGCCGCACCTTCGGCAGCGTGGCCCAGTACCTTGATAAGTTCGCAAGCCATGTGTCGCAGTTCAGCGTGATCTTCGACAACGATCACCTGGCGCTTTGTTAAGCTGGGGGAAATTCGCAGTACGATATCCCTACTTTGCGTCGGCGCAGCCACCTCGACCTGCTTTCTATTATCGAGAAGCAGCCTGATCTTCCGGGCGAGCTGGTCCCGTCGGTAAGGCTTCGACAAAAGATGCACCCCGGGATCGAGGCGCCCGCCATGAACAATCGCGTTCTGGGTATATCCTGACGTGAACAGCACTTCGATACCCGGCAGTAGCGCTTTCGCCTGCCGCGCAAGTTCCGGGCTACGTAAGCGGCCTGGCATAACGACGTCAGTAAACAATAGATCAACAGGTAATCCGCTTTCCAAGATGCCGATCGCGCTGTCGGCATTGTCGGCCTTGAGGACCTTATAGCCCAATTCTCGCAACATCTCGACCACCGTCGCCTGCACCGCGAGGTCATCCTCTACCACCAGGATCATCTCTGCACCTCCTACTGCAGGCGCGGGCGTATTCGGCAACGAGTCAACCACCGCTTCATTGGAGCGCGGCAAATAAACCTTGATAGTCGTGCCGTGTCCCGGCTCACTATAGATCTTGAGGTGACCGCCGCTCTGTTTCACAAAGCCATATGCCATCGAAAGACCGAGACCGGTGCCTGACCCTTCGGGCTTGGTTGTGAAAAAAGGGTCACAAGCTCGCTCTACCACTTCTTTGGCCATCCCGGTGCCGGTATCAGAAATGGCCAGCATGACATACTGACCCGCCAAGACGTCCACCTCGGACGAAACGTATTCGTCATCGAGCAAGGCATTGCCGAGCTCAATGGTCAGTTTGCCACCATCCGGCATCGCGTCCCGCGCATTGATTACCAGATTGAGGACGACATTTTCAAGCTGGTATGGGTCGACGAGCACGTTCCACAAGCCTCCGGCGGTGACGGTCTCGACGCGGATCATCTCGCCGAGTACCCTTCCGAGCATATCGTCCATTGCGGTGATCACACGACCCAAACTAGTCGCTACCGGTTGCAGCGGCTGACGCCGCGCGAAAGCGAGCAATTGCGCCGATAGTTTGGCACCCCGCTCGACAGCACTGGCCGCAATTTCAAGACGACGAACGGCTGCATCGTTGCGGCCAGCATAAGCCGAGAGCAACTGTAGGTTGCCGCCGATCACCTGCAGAATATTGTTGAAATCGTGCGCAATGCCCCCGGTTAGCTTGCCGATAGATTCAAGCTTCTGCGATCGCTGCAGTGCAGCGTGCGCATCTTCCAGCGCCTGGGTCCGCTCCTGGACCAGTGCTTCCAGATTATGCTGATAAAGCTTGATCTCTTCTTGAGCCTGCTTTTGGGCGGTGACGTCATGCCCTTGCACGAAAATACCCATCACCTTGCCGTCGTCGCTTACGATAGGCTGGTAGATAAAGTCGAGAAAGTGAGTGACAGCGGGGGCGTCGGACTGCTGCTGAATGGCCACAGGTAGCGACTTTCCCAGGAACGGCTCACCACTACGGTAGACCTCATCCAGCAGGTCAAGGATTCCCTGATTGGCCATTTCGGGAAGCGCCTCGCAAACTCGTTTGCCTAAAAGCTCCCGACCGCCCACCAAACCCTGGTACGCCGCATTCGCCAGTTCGAAGACATGCTCCTCTCCCTTTAGAACGCAAACAAATCCGGGTGCCTGCGCTAACAGACGAGTAAGGTGGTTTTTATCGCCCTGCAACTGCTGCGCAAGCTGCAATGCGCTGCTCGTGCTCTCAAACGATCGGGTGAGTTCGGCGACCAGTTGTTCGAGCTCAGTCTGCTTGCACTTGAGCGCTTCCTGCGCCTGAACCTGCTCAGTGACGTCGTTGCCTTGGGAGAAAATGCCAACGACGTTTCCTTCCTCGTCAATGATAGGTTGGTAGACGAAGTCGATGTATCGGCGCTCGGGGGCAGTATCTTTGCCAGGGCCCAAACTGAAGGGTAATGCGTGCCCTACATAGGGTTCTCCTGTCTGGAACACCTGGTCGAGCAATTCGAAAAATCCTTGTCCATCAAGTTCAGGCAGCGCTTCACGCACGGGCTTACCGATAATGTCTTTGTACTGCGCCAATCGATGGTGCGCTTCGTTTTGCAGTTCATAGATATGCTCCCGCCCCCGAAAGAAACATACAAAGCCGGGCGCCTGCGTAAATAGCCGCAGAAGTTCTTTATACTGTCGATTTTTGTCGTTAAGCGCTTGCGCTCTTTCTTGGTCTGCTGCATTCCGTGCGCTACGTCGCGCCGTGATGTCCCTTGTGATCTTTGCATAGCCGCTCAGTTGGCCCGCATCGTCATAAAGTGCATCAATCAAGACGTCCGCCCAAAACCTTTCACCGTCTTTACGTATACGCCATCCCTCGGCCTCGAATTTACCCTCAAGGGCAGCCATTCGCAAAGCCGTCTCCGGAATGCCCGCCGCCCGATCCTCATCGGTGTAAAAACGCGAGAAATGCTGACCAATGATTTCCTCAGACGCATAGCCTTTGATTCGCTGCGCGCCAGCATTCCAACTCACGACCAAGCCCTGGGGAGAAAGCAGATAAATTGCGTAGTCGCGTACTCCGGTGACGAGGCGCTCGAATACGTCGCTCTGGGTACGCATGTGGGGCAGAACTTCAGGAACGACGGTCATATGCAATGGGGTTATATTCGGACGCCACGGGGCCGAGCCGCGCTGGCAGCAACAGGTCGTCACAAATGCGTCGACCGTGAAAGCACGTCAGTCTTGAGGCGGCATTATAACCCTGGCGCTATTGCCGAACCCCTCGCGTTTGCGTGTCGAGCGCTGGCCCGCCCAGGCTCGGGGCGATGACGAAAGGTCCGGCGAAGCGTTCAAATGCGCTTCGCGAGCGACTTCCTTATTGAAGGTGCCGTCCAGGGGACGAAGACGGTGAGCAGCATCACACAACGCCTCGCGTGTTTGCGCTCACTGCTCACCGTCGCCACCAGCGAGCGAAGACCCAGTGGCGACAACTGCATCAAAATGTATGGGACATTCACCGCTTTTTATGCTGCTTACGCGCCATTTGTCCGATTTATGGCCTAGCTTAGTAACTGACTCTTTGACGACCTTCACTGTTTCTGGGTAGCGTAGAGTGAGGTCTTGCGCTTTGCCGACGACCCACTGGGGGTAATTAACAAAATCTATGTGACGTCGACTCGGGCTGCGAGCTAATCGACTTCTGCGCTGGAATGTCGCGTTTGCACGAGATTCGCTGCGGAACCAGCCGGTGTCGGCACCCGGTATGCGCAATTCACTCGAACCCCTTCGCTGGAAGGCTTCGTCTATGCGGTGACACCGTTCAACTTCACGGCGATCGGCGGCAACCTGGCGTGCGCCAGCATTGATGGGCAACAGCGTGCTGTGGAAACCGGCGGCAAAGATTTCTTGCTCGCGCATCCCTCGGCGGATGTGCCCGCACTCAGCACAGCGTTGCTGCACGGCGCGTTCGAGTATCAAGGGCAGAAATGTAGCGCCGTGTCACGCGCCTACGTGCCGGCGTCGCTCCGGCCGGCGGTCAAGGCGCGCCTCGCGGACGATGTCGCCACCGTTCGGATCGGTGACGTGCGAGATCTCGGCAACTTCACGGGCGCGGTGATCGATCAGCAAGTGGACGGCGCTGCAAACCGTCGGCACGAAGTGATGCCAGTCTGATCGATCCCATCAAGGGGCCTGCAAGCCACGGCGCGGGCGAGCGATTGCCACTCCTCTTTCGATCGTCGCGCGCCGCTTTTTACGAGTCTCATGGTTGCACATGAGACTCGTGTTTTTCGTGCCGATCCGTGCCGATGAAGAAGCAACGAGATATCTGGAAGCCCCACATCAATTTCTGACTCAGCGATCGGAGACGCATCGACGGTTTTCATCCGCACTCACTTACAGTAAAGTGCGTCGACGAGCTCATCACCTCAATGAACAGATATGAACCCGATTAAAGCCATTCTGACCGGCCACACCCGCGGACTAGGCGCATCGATCGCTGAACAATTGCTGGCGCGCGGCGTCCACGTATTGGGACTTTCCCGCAACACGCATCCGACGCTTGCCACGTCCACCTCCGGCCGTTTTGAACAGGTGGCGCTGGACCTGAGCGACACCGCGGCGCTGGCGCGCTGGTTGGCCTCAGATAGCTTGTCGAACTTTGTCGCCGGGGCACGCCAAATCTTGCTTATCAACAACGCCGGCACCGTACAGCCGGTGGGACCACTTGAAACACAGTCGTACGACGCGATTGCCCGTGCGGTGAGCCTGAATGTCACCGCGCCGTTGATGCTGTCCTCCGCATTGATGGCAGTGACCTCCCCCCCTGCTTTCTCTGACGTGGATCGACGGATCATGCATATCTCCAGTGGCGCGGGGCGCAACCCGACTGCCGGCTGGAGCGTCTACTGCGCGACGAAGGCCGCGCTCGACCATCACGCGAGAGCAGTTGCGATCGATCAGGGCGTGCCTTTGCGCATCGCCAGCGTTGCCCCAGGCGTCGTCGACACCGATATGCAGACAGAGATCCGCAGCAGTGCTGCAGAACAATTTCCCGCGTTGAGCCGCTTCGAGGCATTGAAGCGTGAGGGAAAACTTATCACCCCGGCAGAAACGTCCGAGAAGCTTCTGAACTACTTGTTCAGCGCGGCCTTCGGCGAAACCGTGATCGCTGATGTACGTGAACTATCCGCAAATTAACTGAATGCAGACATGCATCGATCGTCTTGCGCAACGGCGCTGACGCCACCTGCCGCCGCCTGTTGATGCCTGGTTGATGCCTGGTTGATGCATCCTATGACTTTACCGTCTGGAGTCGATATGACAAGCGCGACGACGACATTCCTGGCAGACGCCTTGCGGGCATTACAACTTCCGAAAGCTGCGTTATGTGACATCACGCTGCAAGGGGCCGCGCAACTCCCTTCCGCCTTCCCCGTCACCGACTTTGCCGTCGGTGCTATAGGCGCTGCGGGTGCGGCGGTCGCACAGTTACTCAGCGTGCAAACGGGTCGCATGCCGAAAGTTGCCATCGATCGAAGACTTGCGTCACTTTGGTTCGGCTGGTCGATTTTTCCAATGGGGTGGGCCCTCCCTGGCGCGTGGGACACGATCGCCGGAGACTACAAGACCAGTGACGGATGGATCAGACTTCACACCAACGCCCCGCATCACAAAGCGGCGGCGCTCAGCGTATTGCAATGCGCTGACGACCGATCAGCGGTGACAGCGGTCGTGGGACGGTGGAGCGCTGAAGAACTGGAATCCGTCATCGTTGACCAAAACGGCTGCGCAGCGGCGATGCGGACCCATGACGAATGGAACGCGCATCCGCAAGGCAGCGCGGTAGCGTCAGACCCGCTCATAAGCTGGGCGTCCAGCGCCGCCTCTTGTGAACCATCCGCTTGGAAGCCTGATGTTGCGAGACCGCTCAATGGCTTGAAGGTGCTCGACTTGACACGCGTCCTGGCAGGGCCCGTCGCAACGCGCTTCCTTGCGGGCTATGGAGCGGATGTCCTCAGAATCGACCCACCCGGGTGGGATGAGCCCGCTTTGATACCTGAAGTCACGCTCGGAAAACGCTGCGCACGGCTGGACCTCGAAACGTCGTCAGCGCGCGAAACGTTTGAAAGCCTCTTGGCGCAAGCAGATGTGATTGTTCATGGTTATAGGCCGGGGGCGCTCGAGCGCTTGGGTTACAGCGAGGCAGCGCGCCGAGCGATCAATCCAGGACTCGTCGACGTTTCTTTAAACGCATACGGATGGCGTGGCCCATGGGCCGGGCGGCGCGGGTTTGATAGCCTGTTGCAAATGAGTTCCGGGATCGCCCACTGCGGTATGCAATGGAAGCAGTCCGATCGTCCCGTGCCGCTGCCTGTACAAGCCCTCGACCAAGCCACTGGCTATCTGATGGCTGCAGCAGTGGTTCGGTCTCTTATTTGGAAAGTCACAGAAAATCGGGCAACGACCGCGCGGCTATCACTTGCAAGCACCGCGCACGCGTTGACAGCGTTACCTCGGACCGCACGTGGAGAGGATTTTCCGGCGGTAAGCAGCGCAGACTTATCGCCGTTGCGTGAGCAAACGGAATGGGGTCAGGCAGCGCGTTGCAAGTCGCCGTTGTTACTGGACGATGTTTCGCTGGCTTGGCAACACCCGGCGTCGCGCCTGGGCTCCGCGGCGCCGAAGTGGTAAAACGGGGTGCCCGTACCGCCGGCATCACGATTGATGCTGGAATCGGGCTTATTCGGTCCCGGGTGAACTTTTATTGGCCGGTTCCTTTATCCATGGTCAATTTGTTGTCATGTATGCGACTATTGCAGCGATCGTCGCGATGGTCCATACGGTATATTCGCTGGGCGTTCGCCGTATTCACGACCAAGCAGAGGCAAGTTCAAGCGGTGATTGGGTGAACCGGATGAAGCGATTCAGCGGCGTCGTATCTGTAGGTCTAGGAATGAAGCTTCTCCGTCTGAGCGCGTTCTCTCCCCCCTCGACGCAGCGTCCCCAACAAAACGTGAAGGCCAGCCCAGGAACGCCAGTCGTGAACGCCCGCATGTGAACATGCCCCCATTGAGACACCCGCGGTGACGTTGACCGTCGGCCGCGGTCGCGGCAACCTAACTTCTCGCGTATTGCGGAGAACCTTCCTTCCAATTGCTTTCAGGCTCTGCCCTACGCTGTGACACGGACACGGGCTGGGCCGCGTTGGCTGCAGAAAGGTCCAGATAGCGTCCGTCGAAGAACTCGATGGACGGGCGAATCCAGACACGCCCTGACTTGACGCTCTGGAACACAACCATTTCTTCGCCCGTATGTTTATCGCGGGCCCGCATCAAAAGGCAATAAACCCGGTTCGTTCGCAGATGCTTGTACATTGCCTTCGAGTGCGCGTCTTGATTTTCAGTATGGTGCATGGCAACTTGTTCTCCGTGGACTGCATCCGTCTATTGGCATGGAACGCCACTTCGAACGTTTGGCCTTGACGCAGGGCCGATAGGAAGAAGCGTATGTGGTAAGCGCTAGACCCCATTTTGAGGCCACTCGCGTGTGCCCAAAGAGGCAATCAAAGGGCTTTCCCCCTGCCTGTTCTAGCGTTTGCAGATTGCTTTCGGACCCCGAGAGGGCTGACGCGCCGCGTCGGGGCCATTTAAATGGTCATTTTTACCGATCTGTACACGTCATTACCGGGCTCACGTCTCCTGCCGCCAGCTATTCCAGCCGGAAATACCCGATGCTCGTATTCAGGGTATTGCCTTCCGTCGCAAGCGACTGCGACGTTGCAGAGATCTGCTCGACCATCACGGCATTGTGCTGTGTCGTTTCATCCAATTGCGACACCGCCAAATTGACTTGCTCGATACCTTGCCGCTGCTCGCTCGAAGCAATGGAAATTTGCTCGGTGATCGAAGCGACCTCCGCGACCGCCCGCGCAAGCTCCGAAATCGTCGTCCCAGCCGCCTTCGTTAACGTCGATCCCACCCGCACGGAAGCACCCGACTCTTCCAACAATTGCTTGATTTGCTTCGCGGACTCCGACGAACGGCTAGCGAGATTACGAACCTCTCCGGCAACGACCGCGAATCCCCTTCCGCTTTCTCCGGCACGCGCTGCCTCCACTGCGGCGTTCAGCGCCAAAATATTGGTCTGGAATGCAATGCTTTCGATGATGCCGATGATGTCTTCCATCCGCGTCGACTGTTCAGAGATCTGTGTCATCGTGCTGGCAACCGACGCGACCGCCTCGTCCCCCCGTTCAGCGATCTTCACCGCCTGGGTGGCAACGTCGCTGGCCTTCCGCGCGCTGTCGGCGTTGCGTGCCACCGTACCGGCAAGTTCGGCCATGCTCGCCGCAGTTTCCTGAATCGTCGCCGCTTGCTGTTCGGTACGGGTCGCCAGACTCGCGTTGTCTTCGTTGATTTCGTTGGATACCAGCTTGACCTGAACACTGCTGACGCTTATCTGCTTCATTAATTTCTGAAGCATGCCAACGAACGCATTGAAATGTTCTGCCAGATCGCCGATTTCATCAGTGCTTCTGACCGGTAAGCGCTTGGTCAGGTCACCCTCACCCGATCCAATTTCTTTCATCGATGTCACGAGCGCACGAAGCGGCAACGTGACAGTTCGTCCGAGGGCGATCGCTATCGCCAAGGCGATCCCGAAGACGATGGCCCCCGCGGCTATCAACAGTGCCGTCAGCCTATTCGCCGATGCCATCACTTCCGATTTGGGCACAAGCGCGATATATCGCCACTTGTTTTTCGGGGAGGTGTAGACCACACTTTGATAGCTGAGTCCATCGATGGCAACGCTAGCGGGCCCGTCAGCAACTGCCGCCAGCGCTTTGTATCCTTCGCCGAGACTGTCGAGTGGCTTGAACGAATGCGACTTGTCATGCGGATCGATCAGCACCTTGCCGGTCGCATCCGTGACCATCATGTAGCCGCTTTTTTCGAAATGCACCCCGCGCGTCAGTGCCGCGAAACCTTCCAACGACAGGTCGTTTTCCAGAACGCCCAGCACGCCGCCTTGATCGTCTTTGATGACTCTCGAGAATGGAATGATCGGATCGCCGCCGCCCACGGCACTTGTATAAGGCGCGGGTCTCACCGTATGTTCGGGATCCGTCAGCGCAAGTTCATACCACGGGCGAACGCGCGGATCGTAGGGTTTGCTCCCCATATCTTCGATCGGCCACTGAACATATCCGCCCCAACGCGTGCCGATGTCGATGTAACGCAGGCCAGGATGACTATCGCCAAATCGCTTCATCAAGTCGAAGATGGATTGCTCGGTGGGGCCGTTCTTGTCCGGTGTCATCATGCCGCCGTGCGTCATGTACTCCGTCAAACTTTGGTTTGCCGATCGCAGTTGGGGGCTATCCGCGAGGAAACTCAGGTTTTGCTCCACCTCCTGGAAAGTCGTCGCCAGCGTATCGTCGACTTGGCGGATGCGGGTCTCACTCTCGGTATTGAATGTGTCAATCGCCTGCTTGCGGACGTTGTATGCACCGATCGAGGTCATCACGATCACGGTGAGTGCGAGTGCCCCTCCGAATGCAAGGCCGATCTTTCTGGCGATGGTGTGTTTCACAGTCACGCATCCTTACAGTGTTAAGCCCTTGCGCAAATCAAGAGCGTTTAGCCCGAGTGGGGATAGCCGACGCAGTCGCGGCTAACACTATCGATTACGGCAGAGCAGGACGCGACTTGAGGAGAAACCCGCTTGACCCACGATATTTTCAATATCGGCACGGGCATTTAATACTACTTGCGCAACGCATTTTGATCATGTAGCCACCTCAACCACTTCGATCGATCCCTGGTCGCGCCTGGTAACGACCGTTGGCTATTCGCTTGACGAAGTGGACCTCGCACTTGCCATCGATTGCACGAATGCGAGATGGAATGTAGGAGATATATCGACCAATACGCTTTATCATGTAGATGGCAAGTAATACGAATCAATGTACAAATGTTAGGCGATGAAGAGACGGCTATGTAATGAAGCGCAGAAGAGACTCGCCCGCTGTGGCCGCCTCTGCGTGGGCTAGACGGCATTCGCGGTGCCGTCCTTTGGGTGATGACGCACACAGGAAACTTGGATGAATACACTTGTCCTGCTTTCAGGCGCGGGATTTCTCTCGGGTGCCATGAATGCGCTTGCCGGTGGTGGCTCTTTCGTGACCTTGCCGGCGTTGATCGCGGCAGGCGTTCCGTCCGTTCAAGCGAATGCATCCAGCACCGTCGCGCTTTTTCCTGGAGGGTTGGCAAGTGCCTGGGCCTATCGTGGTGGGGTCGGGGCCATCGGCCAGGTCGGCATCCGGCCGCTTCTACTCGCCACGTTGGCTGGCGGTGTTATTGGAGCGGCCTTGCTCCTTTACACCTCCTCGAAAGCATTCGCGTTTGCGCTACCGTGGCTTCTGCTGTTGGCGAGTGTCGCGCTCGCTGTCGGACGTCGTGTCGGAGAAGCGCTGCGCGCCAGTCGACATCCCTCACCCACTTTGATTGTCGCCGTTCAATTCGCGCTTGGTGTGTACGGTGGCTACTTCGGTGGCGCGGTCGGGATCATGATGATCGCCCTATGGGGGCTATTCCATGGCGGAGATCTCCAAAGCTTGAACGCACCTCGCACCGTCCTCGTCAGCGCAGCAAACGTCAGTGCAGTCGTCATCTTTATTGTCGCCCGCGCCGTACATTGGCCTGAAACACTCGTCATGATGAGTGCGGCCATTGTTGGCGGTTATGGCGGTGCTCATCTCGGGCGACGCGCGCCACCCGACATGATCAGAGCGGGGACGTTAGTCCTCACCTTCTGCGTGACGCTCGCATTTTTCGTTCGAACGTATGCATCGACGTTCGCGCGTTGACACCGATTCGCGACTTGAGATCCTAATAGGGGGCGCCCGCCGCTTTGGCTCGGGCGCGATGCAGTTTTTTGTAACTATCGATCAGGCGGGCGTGCCTTTCAAGACCTTCGAGTCCCATACTCGTTGGCGTTAATCCGTAGAAACGCACGCTGCCCTCCACTGACCCCATTACCGCATTCATTCGATCGTCACCGAACATCCGACGAAAGTTGACCGCGTAGTCGTCCAGTTCAAGGTCATCAGCGAGCAGCACCTCCAGCACCACGTTCAAGGCCTGATAAAACAGTTTCCGCTCGACCGTATTGTCGTTGTACTGCAAGAAGGCCTCTACACGCTCTTGCGCCTCTTCGAACTGCTGCAGGGCAAGGTGAATCAGCAGCTTCAATTCGAGAACAGTCAACTGCCCCCACTCAGTATTCTCATCGAATTCAATACCGATCAACGTGGCAATATCGGCATATTCGTCCAGCTCGTTATTCTCCATCCGCTCCAGCAATGCCGCCAGGCCCGCATCGTCGAGACGATGCACATTCAAGATATCGGAGCGGAATAACAGGGCCTTGTTCGTGTTATCCCAGATCAGATCCTCTACGGGATAAACTTCCGAATACCCCGGCACCAGAATCCGGCAAGCAACAGCGCCTAACTGGTCATACACCGCCGTGTACACCTCTTTGCCCATGCCTTCAAGAATGCCCAGCAACGTGGTGACTTCTTCGGCATTGGCGTTTTCGCCCTGCCCTGAAAAATCCCACTCAACAAATTCAAAATTGGATTTGGCGCTGAAAAAGCGCCACGACACAATGCCGCTGGAATCGATGAAGTGCTCGACGAAATTATTGGGTTCCGTGACGGCGTCGCTGACAAAAGTGGGCGGCGGTAAATCGTTCAGGCCTTCGATACTGCGGCCTTGCAGCAACTCGGTCAGACTCCGCTCCAGCGCCACTTCCAAACGGGGGTGCGCCCCGAATGACGCAAAGACTCCCCCCGTTCGCGGGTTCATCAGGGTGACGCACGTCACCGGATAAATGCCGCCCAGCGAAGCGTCCTTTACCAATACCGGAAAACCCTGCGCTTCCAACGCCTGAATGCCGGCCAGAATGCCAGGATATTTGGCGAGCACTTCATGCGGCACATCAGGCAACGCCATTTCCCCTTCGAGGATATCGCGCTTCACCGCCCGCTCAAAGATTTCGGACAAACATTGCACCTGTGCTTCGGCCAGCGTATTGCCGGCACTCATGCCGTTGCTGACGAACAGGTTTTCGATCAGGTTCGACGGGAAGTAGACCACTTTGCCGTCCGACTGCCTTACATACGGCAGTGAACAAATACCGCGCTTCGTATTGCCGGAGTTCGTGTCATACAGATGCGAGCCCCGTAGCTCACCGTCGGCATTGTAAATGTCCAAGCAGTATTCATCCAGAATCTCGGCGGGTAGCGCATCCTTGCGACCCGGCTTGAACCAGCGCTCGTTCGGGTAGTGTACAAACGGCGCTTCAGCGAGGTCTTCTCCCCAAAACGCGCCAGCATAGAAATGGTTGCAATTCAGACGCTCGATATACTCGCCTAGCGCCGATGCCAACGCGCTCTCTTTGGATGCGCCTTTGCCGTTGGTAAAACACATTGGCGAGTGCGCGTCGCGGATATGTAACGACCACACATTGGGCACGAGATTACGCCACGATGCGATCTCGATCTTTATGCCCACGTCCGCCAGAATGCCCGTCATATTGGCGATAGTTTGCTCCAACGGCAAATCCTTGCCGACGATGTAGGTGCTGACGTCGGCAGCTGGCTTCAAGGTCAGCAACGACTGCGCATCGGCATCTAAATTCTCTACTTCCTCGATGACGAACTCGGGCCCCGCTTGCACCACTTTTTTCACAGTGCAACGGTCGATAGACCGCAAGATACCGAGACGATCTTTTTCTGAAATATCCGCTGGCAACTCGACTTGGATCTTGAAAATTTGTTGATATCGGTTTTCCGGATCGACAATATTATTCTGTGAAAGTCGGATATTTTCGGTGGAAATATTTCGAGTCGAACAATACAACTTCACGAAGTAAGCGGCGCACAGCGCCGACGAAGCAAGAAAATAGTCGAACGGACCGGGTGCCGAGCCATCGCCTTTGTAACGGATAGGCTGGTCCGCCACTACCGTGAAGTCGTCGAATTTCGCTTCGAGGCGAAGCTTATCGAGAAAATTGACTTTGATTTCCATCTGGGTAACCCTAAAAGTAACGCTTCATTTCTTGCCAGCGATCATCCGTTGCTTCGCGTCGTTGCATCGAACCGAAACGTGACAAAATACTTCTACAATATCGGCGCAAAAAAGCCGACAAGCGATAAGCTAAAATATAAGACCTGGATGAGTCCAGGCATTTGATAATAAATCGATTGAGCAAATAGGGCTTCGACAGACACCCTCTTCCACTTGCGCGCCAACCCGGTGGCGGCATCAATGCGTGAACAGGACTGCCGTCAGCGTATGTGGCGATCAGGCCGCCACCCACGTAGCGAACCTTGGTCGGCAGCATCACCGCTCTACAAAAGCGCCAGAGAATCGCTCCGCTTTTCCTGAGCGATCGCAAACACCGGCATTTGAGCACGATTTTTGTGCAGACGTACATTTACTTGCGTTTACCGCGACAACCGCCCCGCCGATGCGGCATCGTCAATGCTCCCATGGGGAGGTCACCCCCTGCCACCAACGCAGCTCGATGTACTTGCCGACGGTCGGTTCCGTTGTCGCCGCCGTCCATAGCCCCATAGGGTCTCCATCGTCGCCGCAGGAAACGGGATCTCGCACTTGCCCGTATCGACGCCGCGCCAACATTCAACGATCTTCGGGCCGCCGCAATGGCCGAATGTCGATGCGTCCTTGATCGCTCCGATTGCGCGCACTGCCGTGCGATCCAAAGCGGCACTCAGCAGTCGGATCGCCGCTTCACGCCGGTTATTCGCAAATGGCCGCCGACCATGAAAATGCTGCTTTCATCACTGAAGCCTCTTCGCAAGGCGTTCTTCCGAATACCCTTTTGAACTCTCTACTAAATTGCGAAGGGCTTTCGTACCCAACCGCTGTTGCAGCGGCTGCAGCAGTAAGGCCGCGTCTAATCAGCAGTAGCCGTGCCTGGTGTAGTCTCGTTGATTTAAGGTACTGAATAGGGGTGGTATGGGTAATCGTTTTAAAGTGCCGGTGGAAAGTGGGCACGCTCATTCCGCACTCATTCGCTAACGCCGAAATGTCGATCTGGCCGGCATAATCTTTTTGAATACGACGTAATGCTTTGGATATTTTATGAAAGTCTCCCGTGGATCGCAGCGACGCCCGCATCGCCTCCCCTTGTTCGCCAGTGAGTACCAAAAATAGAATTTCACGTAGCACCAACGGAGCCACGATTTTACATTCCAGGGGCGACATAAGAGATTCGAGCAGTCGCAGTAGCGCGCTCGACAATCGTTCGCCGATCGGCGTCGAATATATGCCTCTTGGTGAAACAATTGCGCCGTCCTCCGCAGGGTCTACAGTAAGTACTAATTCTGATACGACCAATGGATCAAGCGCAATCGACACCGCTAGCAGCGGATGCGTGGGTGAGGCCTCCGTTTCCGTCGAAAAGGGAAGCGGAACCGATAGCACCAGATAATGATTCGAGTCGTAGACGAATACATCATCGCCGAGGAAGCCGCGCTTGCGCCCCTGGCAAACCAACACGATGCTCGGCTCGTAGAGCACAGGAATTCGCCCTAGCGGTCTGTCTGCGCGCATGAAGTTCACCCCTTCCATCGACGACGCGGTGTAACCCTCCGAGGGTGCCATTTGACTGACAAGCGCGATGATGCGGTCGGTAATTGCCATGGAAGCATCTTGATATTAGGTCATAAAAATAGCATAAATTTGGCAAAACTACCGCAGTTTGACATTATTAGGCAAGAACGCGACACGCTCAGCCATGTTCTTCCCTCCGATGCAGACCTACCATTTGTCATCGGCAAGGCGCGCCTAGCGAGCCGCTCACCGATCTCAACGAGTCCAGGAGAAGAACCATGTCTGACGTGAACGAAATGAAAGGAAAAGTGGCGATTGTCACCGGGGCAGCGAGCGGAATCGGTCGCGCGATCACCGAAATGCTCGTTACGCGAGGGGCTTTCGTTGTCGCAGAGGACATCGATCCCTCGGTGTGTGCGATGGCCGGGACAAACGTCGCCCCGTTGACAGCAGATATCAGTGAAGACGGCAGTGCTGAGGCGGCTGTCGCGCTCGCAATCAAGCAGTTTGGCCGTCTGGACATCCTTGTTAACAACGCTGGCATCATCATGAACAAGTTAGTCGTGGACATGACACGCTCAGATTGGGAAAAGATAATGCGCGTCAATGTCACGGGCGCATTTTTGCATTGCCGGGCAGCAATGAAAGCGATGATGCCTCAGGCATCGGGAGCCATCGTCAATGTCGCATCCTATGCCTCGTACTTTGCGTTTCCGACGATAGCGGCCTACACCGCATCAAAAGGGGCATTGGCACAATTGACCCGTACGCTTGCACTCGAAGCGATCGGACATGGGATCAGGGTGAACGCAGTCGGCTCGGGCGATGTGATCACGAATATTCTCAATGACGTTGCTGCGGATGGGAACGGTGCTGCTGCGCTAGCGGCTCACGGTGCGGGCGCCCCCATTGCACGCGCAGCAGACCCCAAAGAGATCGCGGAAGTCGTACTTTTCCTCGCGTCGGCGCGCGCCAGTTTCATTGTCGGATCGGTCGTGATGGCGGATGGAGGAATGAGCGTGCAGGTGGGTGGCTAGCAAAATACCGTCAGTTCTGCCTCATTCATGTCGACGTTGCAACCAGCAACCAACGCATACGTGGAGGAATGATCCTTGCTTCCCGCAAACACGCAGTGACGTTGTCTGCACCATTCGATGCGCGGAAATGCTCCGCGAGCGCACGAACGTCTCACAAAGAGTGCCCCGACGATGAAAAGATTGCGGCAATGGAAAACGTGAGACGGCACGATGACTGATGCCGCCTCAGAACCCCGGCACCCCGGCGTCAACCTGGGCCCTCGGCATGGCGCAGCGCATGACGCTGCGGAAGTCGAAGTCTTCGGCTTCTGGGTCTTTATGATGAGCGACGCCGTCCTCTTCGGCTTGCTCTTCGCCACCTATGTGACGATGCGCAACGCCACGGGAAACGGACCGGCCCTGTCCAGCCTCTACGACCTGCGGCCCGTGCTCGCGGAAACGCTGGTGTTGTTAGCGAGTTCCTTCACCTTCGGGATGGCGTCTCTATCGATGAAATACGATGAGCGTCCGACCGGGTTGCGAATATGGCTTGCGATCACGTTGCTGCTGGGCGTGGTCTTCCTTGTGCTGGAAGGGCATGACTTCGCCGCCATGATCGACAAAGGCGGCGTCCCGCAAGCCGGCGGCGCACTCTCCGCTTTTTGGGCGTTGGTGCCGCTTCACGGCCTGCATGTGAGCCTCGCGTCCATCTGGCTCATTTCAATTCTCGCGCAGACCCGGATCCACGGCGTCGACGACGCGTTGAAAGTCGCGGTCTTGCGTCTCGCGGTGCTGTGGCACTTCCTCGATATCGTATGGATCGGCATTTTTACGGTGGTCTATATTGGGGCGTACGCGTGAACAAAGCCGAGGCGCAACAGGGTAAACGTAAGGCGCTTCAGTCCTATGTCTGGGGAACGGCTCTCTCCCTGTTGTTGACCTTGCCGATCTTCTATCTCGCCACGTCAACTGGCCGCCAACTGATTGCATCAGCCGGATTCGCGGGCGCGGGCAGTTCGCTTGCCGTGATTTCGGGGATTGCGGCGTTGCTACAGATCACGGTGCATCTTCGCTTCTTTCTTCATCTGCGGATCAAGGGACAGTCGCGAGAAGATGTGCATCTCGTGCTCTTCACGATCTTCATCTTGTTGCTGATGGGCGGCGGGACGGTCTGGCTGTTGCTGAATCTGTCCGAACGCATGTAGCCATGCAACGGCCCAACGATACTGCCGTCCCCCGGCGTCTGGCAACTGCCCTGCTCATGATGGCAACGCATCCCAGTCTCGCCGACTCCTTCCTTCATCCTCAGGGGCCGATTGCGGCTGAGCAGCGGCTGCATTTCTGGTTCGTGATCGGGGTGATGGGGGCCGTCATCGTGCCTATTTTCGTCACGATGCCGTTTTTACTGTGGCGTTATCGGTATGGGCACAAGAAGGGCGTTTATCGGCCACGCTGGCATCGGTCCCGGTTCTGGGAAACCGTTATCTGGACGGGGCCGCTCACCATCGTCGCGGTACTGGGCGTTGTGCTATGGCACGAGACCGTACGTCTCGATCCCTACGGATGGAAGGTCGCCGGCAAGGACAGCGCCCGGGCCGATCTAGTCGACACAGCGGCGGCGCTCGTGCCGCGATCGCTTGCGCTGCAGCAGCTGAC
>CAWUJR010000015.1:0-21756 GCA_963922375.1 uncultured Robbsia sp. | reverse complement strand
GCCCGATGCGGTCTGGCATGCGCACCCGACTGCGTCGCGGGCACATCCTGCTGCGCATAGCGATTCTGCGCCTCGCGCAACATCCGGCTGAACGCATCGAGGCTAGGCAAGCGTTCGGCGCGTTCACCACCACCGACGATACCGACCAGCCCTGTTTGCAGCCCGCAGCGCTGTTGAGAGGGTCCCCACAGCGGCGAAGCCAACGCGTTCGAACCCTGGACAATCGCATTCGGCATAGCATGCTCCGATAACGCACTCCGACATACCGCGAGGATCCTTCGGCGAGATCAACGCATTCGCGGCAATCTGCCGGCCCGACCTTTCCGCTCATGCGACGGCTTGTTCCGGCCATCTCAATCTGCCCCTTCACTCCGCCACCTCCTCCCCCGGCCCCTCCCAGCCGCCTTACTCCTTCGCCTCGCGAATCTGCGACTCGAAGGCCACATCGAGCTTGCTTCGCTTCTGCTCCTTCTGCGGACCGAACGCATTCACAAAGGCCACAAAGTCGTCCAGCGGCAGCGGTGCCGATAACTTCACGCCCGGTTGGGTGTGGTCGACGAGATAAAACAGTCCGCCGCTGACCATCGCGACAGAAAACCCGGAATGATCTGAACGGCGTTTCAAGCGCTCGACAGCTGCGGTGGCTTTGGTGGATCGCATGGGGCTCTCAACGGGGTCTGGCTGATGTGTGCCGCTTCAGCAACACACCTGAACGTGCCACGCAGGCTGCGTGAACGAGATAGGCCTCGAATATAACGCAGTTCGGCTGCCGCGACCCATAGGCCGCTTGGCATCGTCTACCAAGACTATTCCCATTTATTAGACCGAAAGCTAGACGTAAAGTTGTCACACCTTTACAGGAGATACCTCAATGGACAACGTTCGTCAGCCGCTCCCTACCAATCACAAGGAGAGAATACTTCGCCCTGCTACGCACCGAATCCAGAAAGCGCTTCGATCGCGTCGCAAGCAGAAAGGATTTGATTTGATTCAACTGGGGTTGGTGGTGGCGTTGATCGGGTTGATGATGGGGGCAGCGTTGGTAGGTGTACCAAAACTCATCGAGAACATTAAAACTGGTCAGCAAGTCGACGACTTGCGTAGCTTTACTTCTCAAGCACAAGCATTTTTTGCACCATATAGAAATGACGAGATAACACAGGCAGCATTGATTGCGGCCCAGCTATATCCCACCCAGAAAATGGGAGAAGTAACGGCCGCCACGTACCTATCGCGTTTCGGGGACACAGTAACTATCACCTTAGCAGAAGGTGCCACAGATACGAGTCGACAACTTCAAATTGCCTTCACCGCACCGAGCAGCACCGCTTGCAGCAAGATCGCCGGGCAACTGTCGAGATCGGTAGACAGCATGCAGGTGGGTGGTGCGTCGGCGGTGGTCGCCGACAACAACCGCGTATCACCTGCATTGGTAACCGCAAGTTGTGCAGAAGTTGGGGCTACGACTACGCCGATTCCGTTCACGCTAAAGGTAAAAGTCTAATCAAGTTGATGCTCTGGATCCCATGATGCGAATTATTCCGGTTTGCGCCGCGGCAGCACTGGCACTGACAATAGCGCTCTGCTTTGTGCCTCCTGTAGGTGCGATGTCTCAGTTATCAAATGCCCTTGTCAACAATCGGATTAATGATCAATGGGCCCCCCTTCATAGCGTTCAGACATCCGGTCAACGGGCGGCGGCTCGTCAAGAAAGCGTGACGGAAAAATTGCCCATTGTGCGGGAGGTCGCGCCAATAATGGCGGAGGCAGGAAGTCAAAGCGCATCGTCTGTAAAACGTCATACATATATAACGCCCTCTGCGGAGCCGAGCCCTCTGCGCCTCACCCTCACCCCAGGCAACGCCCGCCTTTCCTCCATGCTGGCGGAGTTCGCCCGCCTGCATGACTGGTCGATTGCCTGGGAGATCGATCGGGATTTCCCGATCGATTATCCGGCGCGCTTCGAGGGAACATTCCTCGACATTATCGCGAACGTCGTCCTCGCATTGCGCACCACGGATGCGCCCATCCGCGCGAAGGTCTATCACGGCAACAAAGTCATCAGGATCGTCAATGCCACGCGTTAAACCCTTCCGCTTACTGAACCAATGCCTGCTGGGCGCGAGCATCGCATTGGTGCTCGGCGGTTGCCAGCACCTCAAAACCGCCAAAGAAGTGCAAGCGAACATCGACACCGCCCGCTCCGCTTTAACGGACGCCCGTGGCACCACCGCGCAGCCCCGTTCGCCGAATAGCGCGTTGCCGGTCCTCGACGAAGAACAAGGCGCGTGGCTCGCACGTCGCTCAGTGGCAATCGAAGAATCGGACGTGTTGCCGAGCCGCTTCTATCAGCCGGCCAGCTTCTCGTCCGGCCGTAGCTTGCCGCTGTCGCTCGTCATCGAACAGATCGCCGCCAAGCAACGCATCACGATCCATGTCAGCGGCGACGCGTTTGCGCCGCCCACGCTCGCGTCATCGAGCGGCGATATGTCCCGGCCGCCACCGCGTGGCGGCGACAATCGCGGTAATAACAGCAGCGACTTCGGTAGCGGCGACGAACCGCTGGTGCAATTGAGCTATACCGGCAATCTGCGCGGCCTGCTCGATGCGCTCGCCGGCCGTTCAGGCACTTATTGGACCTACCGGGAAGGCATCGTCACCGTTTCGCGCTATAAGACACGCACCTTCCAGATTGCGTCGATGCCCGGCACGTCCGTCTACACGGCAAGCGTCGGCACGCAAGCCAATACCGGCAGCAGCAGCGGTTCAGGCGCGGGCGGTGGCGGTGGCGATGCCATGCAAATGACGTCCGGCGGCAATGCGACGGTCGGCATGCAATCGACGCTCAGCTACTGGGACGAAATCAATGCAACGATCAAATCGATGCTGTCCCCCGCCGGGAAATCGACGTCGTCGACGGTGACGAATGCGGTCACCGTTACGGACACTGCCGAAAACGTCGACCGTATCCGCCGCTTCATCGATCGCGAGAACGCGGTGCTCGGGCGCCAGGTAAGCCTGAAAGTGCAAGCGTATTCCGTCAAGCTGAAGAAAACATCGAATAGCGGCGTGGATTGGGACCTCGCGTTCAAGGCGGGTGGACTGGACTTCAGCATGGGCCTCGGTGGCTCCGGCTTGAAAGGTGGCACGCTGTCGAAGCTGGGCGGACCCTGGGCAGGCTCGAAAGCGATGGTCGCCGCATTGCAGCAGCAAGGCGACGTCAGTACGGTGATCGATACCTCGGTCGTGACGCTGAACAATCAGCCGGCGCCGCTCGCCGTGACCAGCAATCTGTCTTACATCGCGAAGCTAAGTGTGACGCGCACGGCCGGGGAATTCGGCGGCGACCGCATGTACGCGGCGGAGCCCGCATCGCTGACGACCGGTTTCATGATGAACCTGTTACCGACGCTGCTCGATAACCGCAGCGTGATGCTGCAAGTGCAGTTGAATCTGTCGACGCTGCTATCGAAGAAGGAAACCAATGTCGGTAAAGATGGCGACGGCGGCAAGATCACGACACCGGAAACCGCATCGATTCAAACCTTGCAACGTGCGTCGCTTAAATCGGGCGACACGTTGTTGATCGCGGGATTCAAGCGGGAGACCAACGACAACGATGAGAAAGGGTTATTCGATCTGAGGTTGGGCAGCAAAAAGTCGACACGCGACCAGGAAGAGTTCGTTATCCTGATCACCCCGCAGCTCGTCGAGGGCGTCTGATATGGCACGCCTGATAGAAACCGACCTGATGGTGGAACTCGAGTGGGAAACGCTGCTCGGCTTCGACAAGGAAGCGCGTGAGTTGCGTGACCTCTGCCACCGTCGGCGCGCGAACCGGCATGCAGTGTTCTCCGACGAGCAGGGCTTGCGCACGGCCGGACTGGTCGCTAAAGACAGCGAACCGAATGCCGCTCGACCGGGCGGCGCGCCCGTGTTCTCGCTCGCGGCCATCGTCAGCAAACGCGCTGCCGGTCAGACCCTTGTCTTCCTGCACACGCTCGACGAGCCCGATAGCGGACAGCTGGACGCAGCCGCCCCGCTCGCGATCCTGATTGCGATCAAAGCGGGTCGCCCCGAGATCGACCGGGTGCTTCCGTTGCCGGAGGCGGCGCGGGAAGCCCAATTGTTTATCGAATCGCTGAGCGGCAAAGTGGCGTTATTCGGCAACTATTCGCTCGACGACCATATGGCCGAAGCGATGCCGCTGCCGGTCGCCATCGAGCTGAGCGACACCGAGCGCGACGCCGCATTGATCGTGCCACTGGGCAGTCGCGTGCGTTCGGCAGGTGGACGCTTTGGCGCAAGAAGCGGGACGGCCAGACTCTCCCTGCCGACCGCGATTTTGATCGGCTTGATCGCCATCGGTGGTGGTGCGTTCACGTGGATGCTCTGGCCGGATTCGCCCCCGCCGATCACTGCATCTACCGCGGCGGCGCCAGTCGACCCGCTCGTGCAATACCAGTCGGACGTCAAACAGCGACTATCGACGGAATTACAGGCACCGTCGCATCAAGACGTCGCCCAGATCCAATTGCTGCTGGTCGGCACGCCGCTGGAAGTCGCCGGCTGGCGCGCACAACAACTGCAATGCGAGGCGCGACAATGCACGGTGGTCTGGATACGCGGCAAGGGTGGCACGTTGAGCGGATTGTTGCTCGAGCGGCCGGGCACCGTCGTGCGGGAAGACAACTTCGATCAGGCCCACGAGATCATTCATCTCGAAGCGGACGAAACTTTGTCGCCGATCACGCTCCGCAAACGCAAGACATTCTTCGATATCGCCGGCGCCCGCACCAGCAAATTGCGTGACTACGGCATGCAAGCGCAAATAGGCGCACCGGTGCCGCTGATACCGCCGCCCGCCACGGTCGTGCCGGCGGCATCCGGGGCGTCGGGTGCTCAAATCGTCGCGAAAGGCCCGTGGACGATGGCCGGCCATCTCGCCTTCATCGATTCCGTCGCCGGCCTGATGAAGCGCACCGGCAATATGAGTCTGAAAGAACTGATCATCGATACCGATCCCGCCAAGCCACGCTTCAATGCTTCTGGTGAATTCTATGTGGAATAAAACGTTATATGCGGTGTGCGCGGCCGGGGCGGTATTCGCCGCCCCGGCGTGGGCGAGCGACACCGCGTTCGAATCTATCGACGCATTCGCTCGCCAGACATTGGACCGCCAACGGGTCGGGCCAGGTGCTTCGGGGCTCGAGCTCGTTTTCACGCAAGGTGACGACCGCAAAAATCTGAGTGCTTATCTGCTGATCGACGGGCGTTACGGTAAAGATGTACGCGAAGGCGCGAACGTGAACGGCTGGAAGGTGCGCAAGATCGCCCACGACCATATCGACATCGCCAAAGGCGCGCGCAGTGAAACGTTGATGATGCATAGCGAGCTGCGTTCGATGCATCTCCAAAGCAGTGCGTCGCTCGAATTAGGAGCCCCATAATGCCGCTCTCCCTGCTGAAACAGGCATTATTTTCCGCAAATGCGGCGACTGCCACGAAGCCGGCCACCGCCGCCTCTGCGTCGCCGACATCGGCTCCCGCATCGGCGTCAGCACCGATCCACACTGCTCGAAACGCCGACAGCAGCACCTGTACCGTGCGCACGTCGGACGAGAGCCGCGCCGCCCCGGGCAGCGATATCGCCGCCGTCGAGCCGATCAATCGGCTGTCGATTGCGATGCTGCATAAACGCCATTGGCGTCTCGAAGTCGACTTCGCGTTGCCGACGTACGAAGACCATTCGATGTTGCTGGTGTCGCGTGCATCGTCCAGCTATCTATTGTTCGTCGACGAGCAGGTGCTGGATCGTCTTCAAAAAGGCGATCTGCTGGATCGCTTCGACAGCGCCGTTCGCTCGAAGCTGAAATTGCGATGCGAAGGCATTTACTTTGGTGATATGGATTCGCTGCTACATGCCCAATCCCGCTTGCAGCAGGATGTGGTCGCGGACACTGCCGTGGTCGAGCAACGCACCGGCGCACAACGCAATTTCAATCTGCTGATCGACGCAGCGCTCGCGCTGGATGCATCCGACGTACACCTCGAGTTTCGCGATGGTAAACAGATCGATGTCGCGTTTCGGGTGCATGGCAAGCTGCGCGGCGCCCAACGCCATTCCGCGCTGTTCAGCGATTACGCCGCCATGCTGGACGCTGTCACAGCCGCCTATAACTCGCGCGCGGACATGAGCAGCCGCAGCCATAACCACTTCGACGAGAACCAGCATCAAAGCTGTTCGATCCCGATCGCCATTCGCTCGCGGCAATACCAGATCCGCTTTCAGAGCATTCGAGAAAACCGTGGATTGGACGTGGTACTGCGGATCCTGTTGAACGAAGCGCACGACAACGATGTGCTGAGTCTCAGCGATCTCGGCTATTCGCCCGATCAAGTCGAGATCCTAGAGAATGCCGTGCATCGCTCGCCCGGCCTATTGATCATTGCCGGCGAAACCGGCTCCGGGAAATCGACGACTTTGCGCACCTTGATGCGCTATGAACGCGATTCAGGGAAGAAATTCTATTCGATCGAAGATCCCGTCGAATATATCCAACCCCACGTCACCCAAATTCCGATTCAACGTCGCGCCGAATCCAGCGGCGACAGCGGCTTCAGCGCGTTCGCCGCCGCTGCGCGTGTGGTGTTACGCGGCGACCCGGACAAAATCATGCCCGGCGAAATCCGCGACCAGGAAACTGCCAGCTTCGCAAAAGCGATGACTGAAACCGGCCATCAGGTCCTGTCGACCGTGCACGCGTCCAGTTGCTTCGGCATCTTGCAGCGGCTCACGAGCGACGAATTGGGGATGCCATTACATACCATCTCCTCGCCGCGTTTTTTAGTTGCGTTGGTCTACCAGAAGCTGATCCCACAGCTTTGTGCGCGCTGCAAGCTTCCGGCGATCGGACACCTGGGAGCAGATAAGCAACAGACATTGCACGCGCTGGGTTTTGCGCTCGACAAAGTCTACGTGGTCGGCCCTGGTTGCAAGCACTGCCGACAGTTGGGCACACATCGGCAGACGGTTGCCGCCGAAGTCTGCGAGGTGGAAGACAGCATGCTACCGATGATCGCCGAGCGACGGTTCTGGGAACTCGAGCGGCAATGGCGACAGCAAGCCGACGAGGACCTCACCAGTGAGGTGATGCTGGGTCGTACCGCAATGGCGCATGCGTTGTACAAGATGTCCATTGGGCTCATCGATCCAAGCGATGTCGAAAGTGCGTTCTATCCGTTGAAAAAGCTGCTGCATGAACGCGGTGTTGATCGGCCGCATCAAGGCCGTATTCAACAGAACCGCTCGCAACCGGACCTCGTCTATCAACGCGTGGCGCTCGATGTGTCCACCGCAACGGCCAGCGGTATGAGTAAGAACACGAAGGCGACAGAAGTCATCGCCGTGACCGCCGCCGTGCCTGCGACGCCGGAGGCATGGCAATGATGGCACTACTGCGCGATAAATTAATGGCTTGGCAGATGTCTCGCGGCGCGGACACGCTGCATCGCCGCTATAAAGGGCTGCCCTCCGCCGTCAGGCACTTTGCCAAGCAGCGCGCGAAATTCTACGGCGATCTCGCCGATGCGCTGGAGGACGGTGCGAATCCGTTCGACCTGTTTTCTCGAAAGTATGCCCGAGCAGTACAACGTCGCGACAAGCTGGCGCCAATGTATGCATTGTGGCGCGACCGCACCGGTGTCGGCAGTCTGTCCAAAGCCATGGAAGGCACGGTGCCGCAAGACGATCTGGTCGTTATCGGCGCAGGCGAAAAAGCCGACCTGCCCGCCTCTCTGCGTTTTTTGGCGAAGATCATCACGATTCGGTCGAAGAACAAGGCTGCGATCATGATGGCCATCGGTTTGCCGATCGTGCTGTTCGTGATGCTGATGGGCGTACAGATGGGCGTCGCCTATGGCTTGATGCCGATCATGCTGCAGATCACGCCGGTGGAAGAACTGCCGTCGGTGGGTAAGGCGTTGTATTACGTGTCCGGCTTGGCGGCGAACTATTGGTATGCGGTCTACGGCATTCCAGCGCTGCTGACGATGGCTTTCTTTCTGTCATTGCCCCGCTGGACCGGACGGGTTCGGGCGGTGGTGGACCGCTACCCACCCTACGCGATTTATCGCGACATCCGCTCGAGCGAATTCCTGGTTTCCCTCGCAGCTCTGACAGCGGCAAACTATTCGATCTACGACGCGGTGTCGCTGCTGTCGAATCATGCAGCGCCGTGGATGCGACTACACCTAGCGCGCATGCGTCTGTCGCTGCGGAGTAATCGCAGCATTCTGACAGCGATGGACACCGGGATCTTCTCCGACGAAGTATTCGACCGGGTGGTCGAATATGCGGAGCGCAGTAACTTCGAACACGGCTTACGCAAAATTGGTATGAGCACGATCGAGGCGATGGCAGTCACCATCGCTCGCCGCGCGACGATGCTAAGGAATATGCTGCTGATCTCTGTTGGCGGGTTTATTTTGTTCACGGTGATGGGGATGTTGCAGATCGGTCAGCATGCGTCGGATCAGATGCAGAGTGTGATGTGATGGAGATCGCGCCGCGCATTCACACGGGACCTTCCCAAAAAGGGTATTCGATGATCGGCACGATCTTGCTTCTCACCGTGGCTGGCATGCTGACATCATGGCTGATATCGCGTTCGCAGCGCGACGTCCGCGAGCTTCGCGGCACTCAGATAGGCGCGCAGATGGTCGTGCTGAACGATGTTTCCACCGATTTCACGCTTCGTTACAAGCATGAAATCATGAACAGCATCACCAATGGAGGCGCTGGCAGCAACGCCATCGAATTGCCAACGATCGGCGAACGCATAGCGGCAAGAGATATCGACCATCGTACCATCGAGGTTGATGCCGTTGGGATAAGAAAAATGGCTGACGTGCTCGGCATCACGGGCGTGGCTTCCACGTCAGATAGCAGCCGCTACAAACTGCAATTCACGCTAAGCGTGCCTGACCGCTCCGCCGCAGAATCCTGCTCTCGAGTCGGCAGCCATTGTTTTATCGACACGCTGCTCTATCGCGTGGAACCATTGCGATCAGGCAACCAACCAGATCTTATCTCGCTGAATGCCGCTACGCGAAGTATGGGTGCCGGTGCGGGCTATTCTCACCCCGCCGCACCCGATACGATTCGCTTTTCCACAGCTTACCTCGATAGCGTGAGCGAGATTCGCAACCCTGTGCTCGAGACGCCAGGGATCCTTGCAATGCGTAACTTTCGCGCTTCGCAATCACGCCCCCGTCTCGCGTTACGCGGTAGCAAGATGCAAGGTTCCATAAATATGGGGCAGCATGCCATCGACAATATTACGAAGCTGAACATCAAGACGGCCAGCACACATTCCAACAAAGACGGCCAGCTCACCATCGGGAACAACGGCGTTACGTCGACACACACGATGAATGTGCACGTTCCGTCGAAGCAAAGTATCGAACTTGTGAACCATGCTGGAGCGGTTATGGCACGCTTTCGGGACGGTACTGTCGATGCGACATCGACGACAATCAAAACAAAATCCGCAGAAGTGCGTGAGTTCACATTCACCCAAACGACGACGGAACAATCTGCCTGCAACGGAAATAAATTGGCATACGGAACATCGCGCCAGTTGCTCTTCTGCAAAGCGGGTCGTTGGAGTCGCCTTGATGGCGACCCGGGAGCGCAAGGGCCCAATGGCGCGGATGCACGATGACGATCTCCCGTCGGTCCATGGCGCTTTCCGCATCCAAAAAGCCAACCTCCTCTCGTTTTTTCGGCATCATGCGCCCCGCCCGTCAGCATCAAAAGGGCCTTTCTCTGATCGCTGCCGTCGCCATGTTGGCCGTGATCGGCATGTTAATGGCGGCGTGGGGTATGCGTATGAACGAAGACGCCCGTACCAACCTAGGCGAGCGCATCGGCAACGATATGAGAAGCGTGGGAGATGTAGTGCAGACCTTCATCGATACCTACGCAATTGATCTGAAGGACGCCGCCGTCACTGCGTCCGTCAATCGACCGTTCGACCTGACACTACGCCATGCATCCGGACGCTCGGTTACCGTAACGGGACACAAGGACGATGCAATGAACGTGACGATCCGACGCGCCGGTTTGCTTCGTATCGTGGAACTCCTTGATGCACGGGGTGTTTCTGTCGACCCAGTAGCGGGCGGTCAATATACTTTGCGACTCACCTTTTCCGAGCCGAGTGCCGCAGATGCCCCGCCTCGAGTGTGTACCCGAAGTGCGTTCGACCCAAGCCGCCTGTCGTCATGCACGATCGACACGCTGCTGTATGTGAACGAACCGGTCGCAACACGTCATGGCGCAGCCGATGCATTAGTCGTCAACGCAGCGTTGAAGAAATTGGGGGCGGGCGCGGGGGCAGCCATGTCACCCGATGTCAGCACGATTCGCTTTTCCCGGGATAGTGCATCCTCATCCGGCACGGTTAATCCTGTTCGGCCCCATCGTGCAGGCATCATTGCGATCAGGGGAAACCGAGGCGACCAGCACCAACCGTATATGCAACTCGCCGGCGGGACAATGAAAGGCCTAATCGATATGAACCAGCATGACATCGAGAATATTGACCGGTTAACAGCGAAAACGCTCGTTGCCGGCGAGGTCACGCTGCAAGGAGACACGCTGTCGGCCCAGTCAAGTCTGCGGCTTAAAGGCGATCGAATAACATTCGGCGATAAAAATTCGGCAGCTAAAGTGGAGGTATCCAAGGACGAAATTTACGCCGATAGAATCGAAACCAAGCAAATGGAGGTGACGAAAGAAATCACGTTCAAAAAAGGCGATTTGCCCGCTTGTGATGGCAACAAGCTGGCGCTGGCCAAGGATGGGACCCCCAGTTTCTGCTCAGGGGGAAAGTGGCGCTCGCTTAAAGGCGACACAGGCAGAACAGGACGACCGGGGATGGACGGGAAAACCGTCATACGCGACGCAGACATCGAATATATCATGCACAGACAAGACTTCTCCATGAGCGCAGATCCGGCAGGAATGTTTCAGGGAAGTCGGACAGAGACAATGAATCTGGGAAAATGGAATAAGTGTGAGATAACAGATAGAGATAATTTGGACAGTGACCGCATAGGAATCAGACTGGTCAGTGGGGACAGATGGGAATTCTGGGCGATTAAATACACGATGGGCCGAACATCCTATTTGAAGGCGGCATGCTACGCGGTGAGGATGCGTCATAACGGGAAAGAAGCGCAGCTAGACCTTAATATTCCGGTGGGGCAGTGGATAAAAATACCGCTTAGATGATCGCTGAGTACGTTAGCCGTCGTCAAGGGGGCGCCGCACTACGCTGCCGAACCGAAACGTCATCATCCTCCTCCTCAATCCACGCCTGCTGCTTCCCTATCTCTCGTCGAGCGTCTTCATGCCGCGTGCTCGCGCTACGCTGCTGACTCGGCGAGCAGGCGGCCGGGCACGCCTGCCGTGCGCTTTCCGAACGCAAGGTGTGAATCGAAGCGACATCGAGCTTGCCGTGCTTTTCCCCCTTCTGCGCACCGAACGCACTCACCCAGGCAGCAGTCGCCCAACGGCGGTGGTGTCGATCATTTCACGCCCGGCTGCGCGCGGTCGACCCAATAAAAAAGACCGCTGCCGACATAACGAAATAGAACGTCGCACGATCCGGCCGGCATTTTCGGAGAATATTCCCATTCGAGATGAGCAACCTCAAGATATAAAATTGCTACACCTTCACTGACGGTACGGCTTCGCCAATCTATGTCATGCGCGAGAATCGTCGACCACAAACGGGTTTTTCCCTGATCGCTGCAACATCTATGTTGGCGGTGATCGGCATGCTTATGGCCGCATTCGGCGCGCGCATGAGTCAGGATACGCGTATCCACCTCGGCGAGCGCTTGGGGAACGATATGAGTCGAGTGGGAGATATGGTGCAGACGTTTGTCGATACCTACGCCGTTGAATTGAAGAATGGCTTTACAGCAGCACCCGTCAATCAATCCATTGATTTGCCATTGAAGGACTCGTTTGGAATCTTGACCATCATCCAGGGTCACAAGGATGATGCAACGACCATGACGATCGACCGCACCGGCTTGCGGCGTATCGTGGATCTGCTCGACGCACGCGGGATTTCCGTCGATCCAGTGACGGGCGGTCAGTATGCTTTGCGACTTACGTTTAGTGAACCGGGGCCGGGAGGCTCCCCACCGCAGGCCTGCACGACGAGAATGCTCGACCCGAGCGGCCTGTCTGAATGCGCAATTGACAGCCTTCTGTATGTGACCGAGCCCGTCGCGATCCGCAATAATGCAGCCGACACCCTAGTCATCAATGCTGCATTAAAAAGGATCGGCGTTGGTGCGGGCACGTCGATAACGCCCGATGTCGGCACGATTCGATTTCCGTTGGATAGCGCGCCGTCGTCAAGCATGAGCAACCCCGTTCAGCCTCACCGGGCAGGCATCATTGCCATCAGAGGAAACCGAGGAGATCAGCACCGGCCCTATATGCAGCTTGCCGGAGGAACAATGAAAGGGTTGATCGACATGGATCGGCACGACATCGACAATATCGGCGATTTGACGGCGAAAACGCTCGCTGCTGGGGATATAGCGATGGAAGGAAACACCATTTCAGCGAAATCCGATTTACGTTTCAAGGGCGAAGCGATCACCTTTGGCCATCTCAATTCGGCCGCGAAAGTGGAGGTTTCCAGAAGTGGCCTTCATGCCGATAAAGTCGAAGCCAAGAATGTCGAAGTCGAGAAAGAAATTACGTTCAAAGCGGCAGACCTGCCCGCTTGCGACGGGCACAAACTTGCGCTGAATAAAGACGGCACCCAGCACTTTTGCGAACGTGGTACGTGGCGCACGCTGAAAGGCGAGAAAGGGAATCCGGGACGGGCGGGCAGCAACAGCGTACCGACTTCCATGCCACCTGACGTGCGTTACATCAATGCAAAGAAAGATTTCTCCTTCCACATGTACTCGGAGTCCCGCTATTCTTGGGATGCTCGTTACAGGGGAAAGCAGCTACAGAAGGAATTAGGAAAGTGGAGCAGATGCGAATTGCAGCGCACACATCATTTGGATGCCATTTTCGTAAAAGTCATCCCCAACCTGAATAAAATCTGGAACATCAGCGTCACGGTCCCTCACGATGGCGTGGTTGCGCGAGACGCTTCGGTGACGGCGGTGTGCTTCAAGACGGTATTGCGCGTCAACAGGAAAGAGACGACGCTAAGCGACACCGTTGGCGAATGGTTAGCTGTACGCTAACCAAGCTGTTGGACTCACATCCCGCGCGTCCTGCTCCAGACTTCGACAGCGTTAAATGTGTTGCCACCCGCCGCGCTCCGATTTTCAATAGTCGGCTTCTTCGATCCAGGCCGCCTGGATCGCTTCCAAGATCTTCTCATTCGACCGGTCCGGCGCATCGTCAAAACCGTCCAGCGCCAGCACCCATTTATGCAAGTCAGTGAAACGCACTTGCGACGGATTAACGTCCGGCTTCGTTTCGGTCAGTGCGATCGCGATATCGTTCGTGTCGGTCCATTTCATCGTCGGCTCCTTATTGCTTATCTCTTGTCCAGCGTCTGCATGCCGTGTACTTGTCACGTGCCCTACTGCTTTATCGCTCAAACGCGCGTGCGAGCCCTCAGTGATCTTCTTTCGCGTGATTGATCGTATAGCGCGGAATCTCGATCACCAGATCGGTGTCTTCCGGTACGAACGCCTGGCAGGACAAACGCGAATTTGGCTCCAGCCCCCACGCCTTATCCAGCAGATCGTCCTCGTCCTCCTCAGACGGCGTTAACGCATCAAACCCTTCGCGAATCACGACGTGACAGGTAGTGCACGCGCACGATTTCTCGCAAGCATGCTCGATCTCGATCCCATTATCGAGCAGATTGTCGCAGATACTTTTCGACGTATCGGCATCGATCACCGTGCCTTGCGGACACAGTTGCGCATGAGGTAACACTACAATTTGGGACATCTTTTTCTTTTCCGCTTATGTTGGCAAGACAGCTGACCCGTCGCCGCCCGCGCGCGCTGCTCTCAAAGCATAGCGCAGGCGACCGTGTGCTGCATCAGTCGATTTCCCGAATATTTTTACCGGCGAGCGCGGCCTTGATACTCTTATTCATCCGGCGCGCCGCAAATTCGTCGGTGGTCGCGGCCAGCGCTTTGATCGCGGCTTCGATCGCGTCTGCGTCGTTGCCGCCCACCACCGCTTGCAACGCCGCAAACGCCACATCCACCTGCGCGCGCTCATCTGCATTCAGCAATTCACCATCGACGACCAGCGCCGATGCCGTCGCATCCAGCAGACGCCCTGCATCCACTTGTTGCTCTCGCACCGCGCGTGCCTTCATATCATCGGACGCGGTCCGGAAGCTGTCTTCGAGCATGCGGGTGATGTCTTCATCGCCCAGACCATACGACGGTTTGACAACCACCGAGGCCTGCACGCCGGACAAGGTCTCGCGCGCCGATACCGACAACAGACCATCGGCATCGACTTGATAGGTAACACGGATACGTGCTGCCCCAGCCGTCATCGGCGGAATGCCACGCAGTTCGAAGCGAGCCAGCGAGCGGCAGTCGCTGACCAATTCCCGCTCACCCTGCATCACGTGTATCGCCATTGCAGTCTGGCCGTCTTTGAACGTCGTGAATTCCTGTGCGCGCGCGACTGGGATGGTCGAGTTGCGAGGAATGATCTTCTCCACCAACCCACCCATCGTTTCGACGCCGAGCGACAACGGGATTACGTCCAGCAGCAACCAGTCGTCACCCTCTTCACTGCGATTCCCGGCAAGCAGATCAGCCTGGATCGCCGCACCCACGGCCACCACCTGGTCCGGATCGATATTTGTCAGCGGTGCCTGTCCGAAGAACCCTTCCACCGCACGACGTACGCACAACATCCGTGTAGCACCGCCCACCAACACGACGCCCTTGACGTCCTGCGCGAAGATGCCGGCATCGCGCAATGCACGACGCGTCGGGGCCAGCGTGCGCTTGACCAATGCATCGGTCCATTCGGCGAACGTGGTTTCGGTGAAAGCAAAGTCGATCTGCTGTCCGCTCGACAGCGTCGCTTTGACGTGGGCTTGCGGGTGCGCCGGGTTCGATAGCGTTTCTTTCGCGGTTCGTGCGCGGTCGAGCAATAAGCGCACGTCCTCGGCGGGCAATGCTTCCGTGATACCGGCGTCGGCAAGCAATGCCGTCAAAATCGCGTGATCGAAGTCGTCGCCGCCCAATTCGGTGTCGCCGCCCGTTGCCAAGACTTCGAAAACGCCCTGCGTGAGCTTCAGGATCGACAAGTCGAAGGTACCGCCGCCCAAGTCGTAGACCGCATAGGTACCTTCCGCGCCGTTGTCCAGGCCGTAGGCAATGGCAGCGGCAGTCGGTTCGTTCAACAGTCGCAACACGTCCAGGCCAGCCAGTTGTGCGGCGTCTTTTGTCGCCTGACGCTGCGCCTCGTCGAAATACGCCGGCACGGTGATAACTGCGCCAACCAGCGATTCGGCCATCGTTGCTTCAGCGCGCTCGCGCAACACGGCCAGAATGTCCGCGGAGACTTCAACCGGGCTTTTGATACCTTGCACGGTGTCGATCTTGACCATGCCGGGCGCATCGACGAACGCATACGGCGCATGGCTGCGCTGGGCATCGGCGAGTCCGCGACCCATGAAGCGCTTGACCGAGACAATGGTGTTACGCGGATCAATGGCAGCCTGCTGCTTTGCCGAACGACCGACACGGCGTTCGCCGTCTTTCAGGTAACGTACGACGGACGGCAGCAACACATGCCCTTCTTCATCGGGCAGCACGTCAGCATGACCATTGCGCATCGCGGCGACCAATGAGTTCGTGGTACCCAAGTCGATGCCGACGGCCACACGTCGTTGGTGCGGCGCAGGCGCCATGCCGGGTTCGGATATTTGCAGTAAGGCCATCTTGTCTGTTTTCTTGGGGAATAAGAACGGTGGAGATCAGGCAGACAAGCGGTCGATTAAGAAGCAGATACGACAACGCGCGATGCGCGACGTCCCTGCTTCATCTCCGGCTTGTTGGACCGCCGACCGGCCCAATCTGTACGCAGGCTAGCATGACAACGCCACGACGGTTCAAGCGTCTTCGAGTCGTTCGATCTGCTTGCGCGCTTCTTCGGCGACGCGCTGGATAAAAAGCAGCTCTCGCGCGGTTTCTGCAGCGGGTTGATCAGCGCCGCTGCTAAGCCAGCCGGCCAGCTTGTCGAAACGAATACGCGTGGATTCACGCAACACCGCCAGCACGCCGTCCAGTGCGCCCACATTACGCGCCGCCGCAGCATCCTCGATGGCTTCGCGCCACTCGATCTGCTGCATCAAAAAATCTGGCACGATCGACGTATTGTGCTCGGCGCGGACGTCGACGCCACGCAATTCGAGCAGATAGATCGCCCGCTTCAATGGGTCTCGCAGCGTTTGGTACGCTTCGTTCGCGCGTGTCGCCCATTGCATCGCAACGCGTTTTTGTGCGTCGTCAGCCGAGACGAAGCGGTCCGGATGCACCTTCGCCTGTATCGTGCGGTACGCTTGATCCAATGCCTGCGCATCGACGTCAAAGCGCGTTGGCAACGCGAACAGATCGAAATACGTGTCTGCGCGCGCAATACCAATCGCCGCCGGGCTTGTTGCCTTGTCGATCGCAGCGTCGTCGCTTTCTACTGTAGCGCCGTTTGCTGCCGTGCCGAGGCCCGTCTGGCCAACGACGCCATCGTGGCGCATGTTGTCAGACACGGAACGATTCACCGCATCCGCACTCGTCTTTGACGTTCGGGTTATTGAACTTAAACCCTTCGTTCAAACCTTCGCGGGCGAAATCCAGTTCCGTACCGTCCATATAGGCGAGACTTTTCGGATCAACGATCACCTTGACACCATGGCTTTCGAAAATCTGATCTTCGTCTGCCGGGCTATCGACATATTCGAGCTTATACGCCAGACCGGAGCAACCGGTCGTACGCACGCCCAGACGCAGGCCAATGCCTTTGCCTCGGCGCTGCAAGAATTTTGCGACGTGTTGCGCCGCTTTTTCCGTCAAAGTGATCGCCATTTCTCTCGCGGCATCTCTTGATGAGATGCTCCTTTGCATTGCATTAAGTCAGGTACTGTCAGCACATCCGGCTTTGTTCAGCTTTATCAGCCGGCACGCTGAGGCTGACTCGACAGGAGTCGGCCTCAGCGATAGCGCTGGGCTATCAAGCAGCGCGGACCGCTTCCGCTTCGATCGCCGCAACGTCGCCTGCACCGTGACGCTGACGATAATCGGCAATGGCTGCCTTGATCGCGTCTTCAGCCAGAATCGAGCAGTGGATCTTGACCGGCGGCAGCGCCAACTCTTCCGCGATTTGCGAATTCTTGATCGCGCCGGCTTCGTCCAGCGTTTTGCCCTTGACCCATTCGGTCACCAACGAGCTCGATGCAATCGCCGAACCGCACCCATACGTCTTGAACTTCGCGTCTTCGATGATACCGTCCGCACCCACGCGGATTTGCAACTTCATCACGTCGCCGCAAGCCGGTGCGCCGACCATGCCGGTACCCACGCTGTCGTCGCCTTTGTCGAACGAACCGACGTTGCGGGGATTTTCGTAATGGTCGAGGACCTTGTCGCTATATGCCATGTCTTTATTCTCCAGAATCAGTGAGCAGCCCACTGGATCGAATTCAAATCGATCCCGTCCTTGTACATTTCCCACAACGGCGACAAGTCGCGGAGCTTCGAAATCTTGCTCTTCATCAGTGCGATGACGTAATCCACTTCGGCTTCGGTGGTGAAACGGCCAAGTGTGAAGCGGATCGAGCTGTGCGCGAGTTCGTCGTTACGACCCAGTGCGCGCAACACGTACGACGGCTCCAACGATGCCGATGTACAGGCAGAACCAGACGAAACGGCCACATCTTTCACGGCCATCAACATCGATTCGCCTTCGACGAAGTTGAAACTGATGTTCAGGTTGTGCACGACGCGATGTTCGAGATCGCCGTTCACATAGGTTTCTTCCATGTCGCGCAAACCGGTCAGCAAACGCTCACGCAATGCACCGATACGCGCATTCTCGGTCGCCATTTCTTCCCGCGCCAGACGGAACGCTTCCCCCATACCGACGATTTGATGCGTCGCCAACGTGCCCGAACGCATGCCGCGCTCGTGGCCGCCACCGTGCATCTGCGCTTGAATTCGGACGCGCGGCTTGCGGCGCACGTACAGCGCACCAATACCCTTCGGACCGTACGTCTTGTGCGCCGAGAACGACATCAGATCCACTTTCAGCTTCGCCAGATCGATCTCGACCTTGCCGGTGGCTTGTGCCGCATCCACGTGGAAGATAATGCCCTTCTCCCGCAGCAATTCACCCATTGCCGCGATGTCCTGGACCACACCGATCTCGTTATTCACCATCATCACCGACACGAGAATCGTATCCGGACGCAGCGCGGCTTTGAGCACTTCGATGTCGAGCAAACCGTTGTCCTGGACGTCCAGGTAAGTTGCTTCGAAGCCTTCACGCTCAAGCTCACGGACAGTGTCCAGCACCGCTTTGTGCTCGGTTTTGACCGTGATGATGTGCTTGCCCTTGCTCGCATAGAAATGCGCGGCACCTTTGATTGCCAGATTGTCCGATTCGGTCGCGCCGGAAGTCCAGACGATTTCGCGCGGGTCCGCATTCACCAACTTCGCCACTTCCTCGCGGGCCTCCTCCACTGCGCGCTCGGCATCCCAACCATACGGGTGGCTACGCGATGCGGGATTGCCGAACTGCTCGCGCAGATAAGGAATCATCTTGTCAACCACGCGCGGATCGACCGGAGTCGTCGCGCTGTAGTCCATATAGATTGGCAAATGGGGAATATCGTTATTCATTGTATTGTGTGCTCCGGAATCTAAAGTGCCGCCCTGCGTCCCGTCGCGCCTCCGTCAGGAGCGCGCCAGGTTGAAAACCGAATTCGGGCCGCGCGGCGTCACCCGTACCGGCGACTCGACGGCCGGCTGCGCCGGCTGGCGTCGCTCGCGCACCATCGTTGCCGGCTGCGCCTGGTCTTTTTGTTGCTCAACCAAGTCCTGCAACGATACCGAGTCCAAATACTCAACCATCTTGCGATTCAGCGTCGACCACAGCTCGTGCGTCATGCAATGGCCGCTCTGCTGCTTTGCGCCTTCGCACTCGCCTTTACCGCCGCACTGCGTCGCATCGATCGGCTCATCGACCGCGATGATGATGTCCGCGACCGTGACCTCGGCGGCGCGTCGCGCAAGATTGTACCCGCCTCCGGGCCCGCGGACGCTTTCTACGATTTCGTGACGTCGGAGCTTGCCGAACAACTGCTCCAGATATGACAGCGAAATCTTCTGGCGCTGACTAATGCCAGCAAGCGTCACCGGACCCTGATCCTGGCGCAAGGCCAGATCGATCATCGCGGTAACTGCAAAACGACCTTTCGTGGTGAGTCTCATCGGGGAGCCTCAATCAAGTGGGGTGAAGAATTGTCGATAAGTTTAGTCAAGTATAAATCTCCTAGTGAAATAGTCAAGTATCTAGTCTATTTCGGATCATGGAGATCAGGACTTGGCAATAGGAACCTTCCTAGTGTGCGCTCCTGCAACACTCGGACAATGCGCATAAAGTGGTCCAAGGTGGAAAAACGGCCTTTTGGCGGATATTTTGGGAGCGTGAGTATGCCAGCAGACAAGGCGGTAGAAGATTTACAGGTTGCATTCATTGGGCTGGGTCAGATGGGCGCCGCCATTGCGGAAAACTTGCTCAAAGCCGGCTATTCGCTGACGGTGTTCAACCGAACGCCGTCGAAAGCCGATGCATTGGTCACCGAGGGGGCCACGCGCGCGGCATCCCCCGCGCAAGCCGCGCGGCAAGCAGACGTGGTATTCACGATGCTGAGTGACGACGACGCGACCGAGTCGGCCGTCTGGGGCGAGCACGGCCTTCTCCAGACGTTGCCGAAAGGGGCAATTCATGTGGCCATGAGCACGATCAGTGTGGCGATGTCGAAGCGTCTGAGCGAGGCGCATGAAGCAGCCGGTCAGCTGTTCGTCGCGTCGCCTGTGCTCGGGCGACCGGAAATGGCGGCGATTGGCAAATTGTTTGTCGTCGCCGCCGGCCCGCAAGCGGCACGGGATCGCGTTCGCCCATTACTGGAACGGGTGGGACAGCGGGTTTTCGACGTTGCCGACGCGGCGACATCGGCGTCGCTGCTGAAATTGATCGCGAATTTCATGATCACGACGGTCATCGAGTCGCTCTCTGAGGCGAGCGCACTCGCGCAGAAAAACGACCTGGATCCGGCAATCGTGCTGGATGTGCTCACCAATACGCTGTTCAGCGCACCGATCTATAAAACGTATGGCGGACTGATCGTCGAGCAGAAATTCGAGCCGGCCGGCTTTACCGTTCCGCTTGGTCAGAAAGATAACCGACTGGTCATGCAGGCTGCGGAGGCCAGCGCCGTGCCCATGCCGATGGCCAGTTTGGTACGCGACCGCATGTTGGCCGCGCGAGCCAAAGGATGGGACCACTTGGACTGGTCCGCGATGTCGTTACTGGCCCTCGCAGACGCCGGCATCCCACCCAAACCGGTCAAGTAACCGGCCGGGGACGCTTTCGGCGACCGTTACACCAACGTTGCCTGAAAGTGTTGCGTGCATGAGGAGCGAGGCTGCCTCATTGCGGCGTCGATTGACCGGCGTCTTCGCGCCCGGCCGCATTCGCCGCAGCCAGTTGCTGATTGCGCGTCGTCAGAAACGACAGCAAACCCGCCACGCCGTTTTGCTGGATCTGCGAGGCAAACTGCTGGCGGTAGGCCTCGATCAACCAGGCACCCAGCACATTGACGTCATAGATTTTCCAGCCCTGCGGCGTTTTTCCGAGCCGATAATCCACCGGATAGGCTTGGCCTTGATCCATCACATTGGTATGGACGACCACGTCGGTCTGGTCGGGCGTCGCGCGAAACGGTTTGACACTGACCGTTTGATTGCCGACTTTCGCGGTTGCTCCCGCATACGTGTGCACCAGCAAGAGTTCAAATTGCTTGACCAGCTGATCTTGCTGGTCCGGCGTCGCCTGCCGCCAGCTCGGCCCCATCGCCAATCGTGTGGTCTTACGGAAGTCTGTGTAAGGCAGCAACTGCTGATTGACAACGTCGATGATCCGGCTGGTATTGCCCGCCTTGATCTGCGGATCGGATTTGACGGTCGTCAGAATATTGTCGGCCAGCGTGCGGATCAGCGCGTCCGGTGCCGCCGTGTTCACGACCGGCGCTTGTTGCGCCATGGCCGCAGTGGAGGCCAGCAGCGTGGTTGCGCAGCTCAGCGCCAATGCCCACTTCCCTATTGAAACAACACGCATCTACCGTCTCCCATCGTTTGAGTCGCCGCACACATCGCCGCACTACGCGCAGGATGCAGACAACGTCGTCCACGTTCCCGCTCAGCGGCTCACGCGCTGAGGCAGACCTTCATTCGACTGGACTCTAACACGACGGGGTGAGCGGATTCGTTGCGAGTAGTAAGCGCATGTTACGCATTGCTGCACAGATTTCAGCCTCCACAGGTCTGCTTCGTCGCTTGTTTCGTCGCTTGTTTCGTCGCCTATTTCGTTGACATCGTGACCGCGCGGCGCGGGCCGGCCGCGGGCGCAAGACGGCTTGCGCGCACGAAACGGCTGAA